>JANMAW010000179.1:0-8748 GCA_031360005.1 Rhizobacter sp. | reverse complement strand
ATGTTGATGTAGAAGATCCATGGCCACGCGATGTTGTCGGTGATCCAGCCACCGAGCAGCGGCCCGGCCACCGGCGCGACAAGCACGGTGATGGCCCACATCGCCATCGCGGTGCCGGCCTTCGCGGCCGGGTAGCTCGCCAGCAGAAGCGTCTGCGACAGCGGGATCATCGGCCCCGCAACCAGACCCTGCAGAACGCGGAACGCGATCAGCATGCCGATGTTCGGCGCGAGGCCGCACAGCCACGAGGCGACCACGAACAGCAGCACGCTGGCGGTGAACAGCCGCACCTGGCCGAAGCGCTGGGTGAGCCAGCCCGTCAACGGCACCGAGATCGCATTCGCGACCGCGAACGAGGTGATGACCCACGTGCCCTGCGCCGGGCTCACGCCCATGTCGCCGGCGATCGCCGGGATCGACACGTTCGCGATCGACGTGTCGAGCACGTTCATGAAGGTGGCGAGCGACAGCGCAATGGTGCCGAGCACCAGCTCGCTGCCCTTCAGCGGCGCGAACGCCGCCGGTCGGGTCGCCGCGGGCGGCACAGCGGCGGGCTCGGGCGCGCCCGGCAACGCGACAGCATCCGACGACATGATCAGGGCCTGCGGCGGCTCACTTCAGGCGGGTTGCATTCGGCGCGCCACTGCCGGCGGCGGCCAGCGTCGCGACCGAGGCCGCGGTGCGCGGCCCCGCTGCAGCGACCGCAACGGCCGGCACCGGGCGCACTGCACTGCCTGCCAAAGCGACGCGGCCGGCGCGGCCGCCATTCGCGCCGATGATCCTGCGCACCTGCGCGTCGGCGGCGCTGTCGTTCTGGTCGAAGACGCTGGTCTGCGCGACCACCGAGGCGCGCGCGGCGTCGGCCAGCATGCGGCCATCGGTCTTGCTGATGTCGACCCTGGCGTCCATCGACAGGCCGACGCGCAGCGGATGCTCGGCCAGATCCCTCGGGTCGAGCGTGATGCGCACCGGCACGCGCTGCACCACCTTGATCCAGTTGCCGGTCGCGTTCTGCGCCGGCAGCAGCGCGAAGGCCGAACCGGTGCCGGCACCGAGCCCTTCGATTGAGCCGCGGTACTCGACCCGTCTGCCATACACGTCGGCGGCGAGCGCGACCGGCTGGCCGATGCGCAGGTTCTGCAACTGGCTTTCCTTGAAGTTGGCTTCGACCCAGACCTGGTTCAGCGCGATCACCGACATCAGCGGCGCACCGGCCTGCACGCGCTGGCCGAGCTGCACGCTGCGCTTGGCCACGAACCCGTCGACCGGCGCGAGCAGGTCGGCACGCTTCAACGCGAGGTAGGCCTCGCGCACGTGCCCCGCGGCGCGCAGCACATTCGGATGCTGCTCGACCGCGGTGCCATCGGTCAGCGTCTGGTTCGACGCGAGCTGCTCGCGCGCCGCCAGCACCGCCGATTGCGCTGCCGCGACGCCGCTCTTCGAGGCCTCGAGCTGCGCAGCGACGTGGTTGAACTCCTCCTTGCCGACGGCGCCGGTGGCGACCAGCGGCGAGCGCCGCAACACATCGTCCTGCGCGCGCGCTTGGTCACTCTGCGCGCGCGCCAGATCGGCGGCGCGCGACGCGATCTGCGCGCGCAACGTGCTGTTGTTCGCATACAGCGTTCGCACTTCGCGCACCGTCTGCGCGAGCTGCGCTTCGGCCTGGTCGAGCGCGATCCGGGCATCGGCGGGGTCGAGCCTCACCAGCAGCTGGCCGGCCTTCACGTGATCGGTGTCGTCGGCGTTGATCGCCACCACCGTGCCGCCCACCTGCGGCGTGATCTGCACGACGTTGCCTTGCACGTAAGCGTTGTCGGTCGATTCGAAATGGTTCAGCACCAGCGTCCAGTAAATGCCGTACGCGATGCCCGCGACAACGACGGCGGCGGCGACCGCGGCCAACGCCTTCTTGCGGGCCGGGTTGGCTTGCGGTGCGGGAGAGGTCTCGGCGGTGGTCATGTCATTCTCCGGGGTCGGATTCGATGTTCGTTGCGATAGGCGGGCGCGGCGCCCGCGGGTCACTGGACGGCCTGCGCGGTGCGAATGACCGGGGCCGCGTCCGCGGTGCGGCCGTCGCTGGCAGCGGTGTCGCCAACGTCACTGCCGCTGGCACCGTAACCTGCGGCGTAACCGCCGGTGGCACCGGCATCGTCGGCGTACCCGCCGCCTAGGGCGCGGATCAGCGCGATCTGCGTGTCGAGTGCGCGCGCCTTCAGTTCGGTCGCCTGGCGGCGCTGGGCCAGCACGGTGGCTTCGGCGTTCAACACCGTGAGGTAGCCGCCCAGGCCAGCCCGGTAGCGCTGTATCGCGAGGTCATAGGCCGACTCGGCGGCGGCTTGCGCACGCTCCTGCTCGGCTTGCTGCCGGGCTATCGACCGCAGCGAGCCGATCTGGTCGGCCGCGTCGCGCAACGCATCCAGCACCGCGCCGTTGTAGCTCTCGATCGCCGCGTCGAGGTCAGCGGTCTTGCCGCGCAGGTTCGCGCGCAGGCGGCCGGAGTCGAAGATCGGCAGTCGCAGCGCCGGGCCGGCGCCATACTGCTCGCTGCCAGACTTGATCAGCTGATCCAGGCCGATGCTGGACAGCCCGACGAAGGCAGTGAGGTTGACGTTCGGGTAGAACTGCGCCTTCGCGCTCTTCATGTCGCTCGCCGCGGCCTCGATGCGCCAACGCGCGGCGCTGATGTCGGCACGCCGGCCGAGCAGGTCGGCAGGCACGGCGACCGGCAGCGGCGCGGCCTGCAAACCGCGCAGCGGCACCTCGAGTCGGTCGAGCGCGTTCGGCGCCTGCGCGCTGAGCGCGGCGAGCGCATGGCGCGTCAGCGCGATCTGCTCGTCGAGCTGTTCGATCTGCTGGCGCGATTCGGGCAAGGCGCCCTCGCCCTGGCGGAGTTCGACGGTCGTGTCCAGGCCGCCGCGCACACGCTGGCCGATCAGCGCCAGCATCGCCTCACGCTGCTGCAGTGAACGAGCCGCGATCTCGCGCTGCTCGAAAAGGCGCCCGAGCTGCAGATAGCTGCGCGCCACGTTGCTTGCCAGCACGATGCGCGCGGCCTGTACGTCGGCTTGTGCGGCGCGCTGCGCGCCGACGGCGGCTTCGATCGCGGCGCGGTTGCGGCCGAAGAAATCGATCTCCCACGCCGCGCCCACCTGCGCGGTGCCGAGCGTGCGGATCGAGCCGCCGAGCGGCGGTGGATAGATGCTGGTGGCGCTGAAGCGCTGGCGCGACACGTCGAGCGAAGCGTTGATCTGCGGGCCGTTGGCGGCCTGCGCGCCCGACACCGCGGCTTGGGCACGACCCAGCCGAGCCTGCGCGATCTTCAAGGTGGGGTTGCCGGCGAGCGCTCGCTCGACCAGATCGGTCAGGGCTGAGTCGCCGAAGCCGCGCCACCAGTCGGTTTCGAGGGCAGGCGTCGCGATGAAAGGCCCAGCGGCGTCCAGACCGAGGCTCGCGGGCACGATCGTCTGCGCCGTGGGCACGATACCGGCGCTGCTGGCGCATCCGGCAAAGGTGAGCACGACGCTCGAGGCGATCGCCACCGCAATCGCGGCGAGGGTCGGCAGGCTGGCACGCGCGCAGCGCGCGGGCAACCGGGCCGCCTCGCCGACGGTCGCGATATGTGCAAACAGTTGTTGTGGCTTCATTTGCTCAGGCAATCATTCGGCAGCGGTTCGGGGTGGCCGGCGGCAGAGCCGGCCATCCGACTCTTCATCCCGCTTCGCGCATCGCGTCGCCGGTTTCGACGATGCGGTTCAGATAGGTCTTCAGGGCCTGCCATTCGGTCTTCGTAAAGCCCGCGAGGTGCGCGTACATCACCACGGCGAGCACCGCGGGCACCTCGGCGATCGCAGCCTCGCCATCGGCGGTGAGTTCGACCAGTACCACGCGCCGGTCTTCGGTCGAACGAACCCGCTTGCACAAGCCCTTCTTTTCGAGGCGATCGAGCAGCCGAGTCATCGCGCCCGCATCGACCTGCAACCAGCGCGCCAGCTCGGCGACGGTCGAGCGCCCTGCCGTGCGCAGGCGCAGCAGCGGGCCCCATTGGGCGCTCGTCAGGCCGTGGGCATCGAGGCGCTTGTCGGCCTGATAGACGATCGACAGCATGATGCGTTTCATCAGGTAGCCCACGCTCTCTTCGGCGCAGTAGCCCGCGGGGCGATAAAAGTTGGCAGGCGGGGCGATTCGAGGCACGTTGTGGAACCGGTCGGCGGGATGCACGAACTATAAATGCCTAGGCAATTATTGTCAAGGCTCTTTCTGCCCAGGCAAGGCGTAGAGATCTATTCGAACCTGCTCACCTACACTTCCGCGATGCCCAACCCTGGCCAGCCGCCGCTCGCCCGCGCCCCCGTGGCCGCCCTGCCGGCGCCGGCGCGCAACGTGCGTTCGCTGACCGGGTTGCTGCCGTTCCTTCGCCCTTACCGCTCGAAGATCGCGCTCGCCGGCTTGTTCCTGGTGCTGGCTGCACTGAGCACGCTGGTTTTCCCGGTGGCGATGAAATCGCTGATCGACCAGGGGTTCGTGGCCAGCGACCCGGGCACGCGCGTGATGGCGATGCGCGAACACTTCATCGAGTTGTTCGCTGTTGGAGCCGCGCTGGGCGTGTTTTCGGCGCTGCGCTTCTACATGGTCACGTGGCTCGGCGAACGCGTGACCGCCGACCTGCGCAATGCGGTCTACGCCCATGTCGTGACCCAGAGTCCCGAGTTCTTCGAGACCACGCAGACCGGCGAGGTGTTGTCGCGCCTGACGACCGACACGACGCTGGTGCAGACCGTCGTCGGCTCCAGCCTGTCGATGGGCTTGCGCAACGCGGTGCTCGGGATCGGCGCGATGACGATGCTCATCATCACCAACCCGTAAGTGATGACGCAGGTTCTGGGAATCCTCATCGTCGTGGTGTTGCCCAGCCTGTATTTCGGCCGGCGGGTGCGGCGCCTCTCGCGCGCCAGCCAGGACCGCGTCGCCGATTCGAGCGCGATCGCCGCGGAGGTGCTCAACGCGATTCCCGTGGTGCAGAGCTACACGCAGGAAGCACGCGAAGCGAAACGCTTCGACGCGTCGACAGAGAACGCCTTCGGCACCGCGGTGAAACGCACCCGCATGCGCGCGTTCCTGGTCGGCTTCATCATCACCGCCACCTTCGGCGCGCTGCTGTGGGGGCTGTACCAGGGCACGCAGGCGGTGGCACGCGGCGACATCAGCGCCGGCCATCTCGGGCAAACGGTCGTCTACGTGATCATTCTCGTGAGCAGCGTGGCGGTGCTGTCGGAGGTCTATGGCGACTTGCTGCGTGCCGCAGGCGCGACCGAGCGGCTGATGGAGTTGCTGGCGCTGCGCTCGCCGATCGCCTCGCCGTCGAGACCGACACCGCTCGCGCCGACGCGTGGCGGCTCGTCGGTGGCGCTGCGCGACGTGACGTTCCGCTACCCGTCGCGGCCGCAGCACGCGACGCTTTCGCACTTCAGCCTGGAGGTCGCCCCGGGCGAAACCGTGGCACTGGTCGGGCCGAGCGGCGCCGGCAAGAGCACGGTGTTCCAGTTGCTGCTGCGCTTCTACGACGTGGCAGCGGGCGAGGTGCTGCTCGACGGCGTCGCGGTGAAGAACGTGGACCTCGGGGCGCTGCGCGAGCGCATCGGCATCGTCCCGCAGGACAGCGTGATCTTCTCGGCCGACGCGATGGAGAACATCCGTTACGGCCGGCCGCAGGCCAGCGACGCCGACGTGATCGCCGCGGCGACGGCCGCGTTCGCGCACGACTTCATCAGCGCATTGCCTGACGGTTACAAGACCTTTCTCGGCGAACGCGGCGTGCGGCTTTCAGGGGGGCAGCGTCAGCGCATCAGCATCGCGCGAGCGATGCTGAAGAATCCGCCGCTGCTGCTGCTCGATGAGGCCACCAGTGCGCTCGACGCCGAGAGCGAACGCATGGTGCAGGCCGCGCTCGAAACGGCGATGAAGGATCGCACGACGCTCGTGATCGCGCACCGTCTCGCGACGGTGCAGCGAGCCGACCGCATCGTCGTGATCGAGGCCGGCGAGATCGTCGAGACCGGCACGCATGCGCATTTGTCGGCGTCCGGGGGCCTCTACGCGCGGCTCGCGGCGCTGCAATTCGACCGGTGAAAAGTTGCGCCGCAACGTAGGCCTGCGCCGACAGCGGCTGCTACGGTCCTCCGACAGACTTGCGGCCATGTGCCGTTGACAATCCGGCGGCATGGACGCCCGCCACTGGTCGCGTCTCAAACGTTGGAAGGATCACCCATGAGCAACCCTCAGAACTTGCGCGCTACCGTCTGCGCGCTGGCCGCCTCGACCTTGATGATCAGCGCGTGCGCGGACCTGAGCGAGCGCCAGAAGGGCACGGCCGCAGGTGCCGGCATCGGCGCGGTCGCCGGCGCGGTGATCGGCTCGGCGACCGGCGGCAAAGCCGGCACCGGGGCCGTGGTGGGGGGCGCCCTCGGCGCGGTAGCGGGCAATCTGTGGTCCAAGCGAATGGAAGACCGCCGCAGCGCGATGGAACAGGCGACACGCGGCACCAACGTGGAAGTCAGCCGCACCGCCGACAACCAGCTCAAGCTGAACATTCCGAACGACATCTCGTTCGACACCGGCAGCTACAGCATCAAGCCCCAGTTGCGCGCGGTGCTCGACCCGTTCGCGAACGGCATGCGTGACGATGCGATGGCTCGCGTCGCGATCATCGGCCACACCGACAACGTCGGATCCGATGCGGTCAACAACCCGCTGTCGGTCGAACGTGCGCGCAGCGTGCGCGATTACCTGTCGACACGCGGCATCGCCGCGGGCCGGATCGAAACCGCCGGACGCGGCGAGCGCGAACCGCTGGCCGACAATTCGACCGAAGCCGGACGCGCGAAGAATCGCCGCGTCGAGATCTTCCTGCGCGAGCCGGCGCCGGGCTGACCGCTTCACGAGCCGGTTCGCCCCGGCTCGGCAGCGGCGCGATGGCGGACCGCAAGCGGCGCCCGCATCCATAATCCCGGCACTCCTCCAAGGACCGTGCCGTGAGTCCCAACGCCGCCCGACCCATCCGTTCGCAATACGAAGAATTCATGCGCCATGTGCAGGCGCACGGTGTATTCAAGCCTGACCGCACCGGCACCGGCACGACCAGCGTGTTCGGGCATCAGATGCGCTTCGACCTCGGTGACGGTTTCCCGCTGGTGACGACGAAGAAGGTGCACCTGAAGTCGATCATTCTCGAACTGCTCTGGTTCCTGCGCGGCGATGGCAACGCGACGTGGCTGCAGCAACGCGGCGTGACGATCTGGGACGAGTGGGCCAAGCCGGACGGCGACCTGGGCCCGGTGTATGGCGTGCAGTGGCGTTCGTGGCCGACACCCGGCGGCGGCCACATCGACCAGATCGCGCAAGTCGTCGAGCAGCTCAAGAGCAACCCGGATTCGCGCCGCATCATCGTCAGCGCCTGGAACGTTGCCGAGCTGGGAAAAATGGCGCTGATGCCGTGCCACGCGTTGTTCCAGTTCTACGTCGCCGCGGGGCGCCTGAGCTGCCAGCTGTACCAGCGCAGTGCCGACATCTTCCTCGGGGTGCCGTTCAACATCGCGAGCTACGCGCTGCTCACGCACATGCTGGCGCAGCAGTGCGACCTGAAGGTCGGCGACTTCATCTGGACCGGCGGCGACTGCCACATCTACAGCAACCATGCAGAGCAGGTGGCGCTGCAGTTGTCGCGCCCGCCATATCCATACCCCACGCTCTCGATCAAGCGCCGGCCCGCGTCGATCTTCGACTACGCATACGAGGATTTCGAGTTGCTCGGCTACGAGCATCATCCCGCGATCAAGGCACCGGTCGCGGTCTGAACAGCGCGGCGGCTCGAGCGCCGCGCGGGCATTCGATCAGTCGCCCGCCGGGCGCGGCTTGGCTGCATCCCCGACCTTGTTGGCCCCCTTCTTGACGCCTTCCTTGGTCCTGTTTGCGCTGGTCGAGATGGCGGCCCCCGACCTCTCGGCGGCCCGCTTGACCGCGGCGCCAGTCTTCTTGGCGGCGTTCTCGACCGCGGCAGCGCCCTTGCGGATCGCGGGCTTGACGACCGCTTCGGCCTTCTCGGCGCCACGTTTGACGGCATTGCCGGTCTTGGTGGCGACCGACGCTGCGCCCGAAGCCGCGGAACCCGCCTTCGATCCGCCTGCGGACGGTTCGGCGGCTTGCGCCAGCGCAGCGAATGCCGGGACGATCAGCGCGGCAAGCAGGCGGTTCACGACGAGCTGTCGGAAGGAGCGCGACGTTCGGAAGGCGTCAGCGCGCCGGCCTGCCGGATGGCGCTCGCCGCATGCCGCCTCGGGCCGGCGCAGTTGCACTGCGTTCGAGCCGTTCGCTCGATACAGCGCAAGCGCCCTGTTGGCGAGATCGATGCTGACAGTGACAATGGACACGGGCTTCCCCTTCAGTGCGATTTGATGCGAGTTTGCACTCCCCGCGAAGCCCGGCATCGCTGCACTGCAGAGCACCCGGAGCTGCCCCTTCGTCGAGAGCACGGCAACCTTTCAGGAGGACGGACACGATGGCCACTCAAATCTTCGTGAATTTGCCGGTCAGGGATCTGCCCAGGTCCGTGGCGTTCTTCACGAGCCTGGGCTACACGTTCGATCCGGCGTTCACCGACGAGAACGCGGCCTGCATGGTGGTCGGCCCGAACATCTTCGTGATGCTGCTGGTCGAGGGCTTCTTCAAGACCTTCACGACCAAGCAGTTGTGTGA
>JANMAW010000167.1:0-4614 GCA_031360005.1 Rhizobacter sp. | reverse complement strand
CCTGCCGCCATCGTCCAGCCGAGCGTGCCGTGGACGGTGGCGAGGTACAGGTTGGGCAGGCGCGTGCCACCGACGACTGGGGTGCCATCGGGTGTCATCGGGCGCAAGCCGCACCAGAACTCGGCGCGCGCCACATCGCCGCCGAGTGGGAACAGATCGGTGACCACGTGTTCCAGCGTCTGGCGGCGCGCGTCGTGCAGCTTCAGCGTGTAGCCGGCGAGCTCGGCAGTGCCGCCGACGCGGATGCGGTCGCCGAGCCGCGTGACGGCGACCTTGTGGCTCTCGTCCATCACGGTAGATTCGGGTGCGCCGCCCGCATCGACGATCGGCACGGTGATCGAATAGCCCTTCACCGGGTACACCGGAATGTGGAGTCCCACGCCCTCGAGCAGCAGCGGCGAGTAGCTCCCGAGCGCGACGAGGTAGGCGTCGGCTTTCAGGATGCCGGCGTCGGTCGCCACGCCGTCGATCCGGCTGCCGGCCTGCTGCAGACGCCGGATGTGCGTGCCATAGCGGAACTGCACGCCCTGCCGGACGGCGAGCGCGGCGAGATTCTGCGTGAACTTGAAGCAATCGCCGGTCTCGTCGCCGGGCAGCAGCAGGCCTCCGACGAACTTGCCGCGCACGTTTGCCAGCGCCGGCTCGACGCAGATGCAGCCGTCGCGGTCGAGCAACTCGAAGCCGACGCCGTAGCGCCTCAGGATCGCGATGTCAGCGGCGGTGCCGTCGAGCTGTGCCTGGTTGCGGAACAGCTGCAGCGTGCCCTGCATGCGCTCGTCGTAGCGAATGCCGGTCTGTGCGCGCAGCTCCTTCAGGCAATCGCGGCTGTATTCGGCCAGCCGCACCATTCGGCTCTTGTTGAGCTCGTAACGCGCGCGCGTGCAGTTGCGCAGCATCGCCATACACCAGCGGATCAGGTTCAGATCGATGTGCGGCCGGATCACCAGCGGCCGGTGGTGCATCAGCAGCCATTTCACCGCCTTCAGTGGGACGCCGGGCCCGGCCCACGGCGCCGAGTAGCCCGGGGAGACCTCGCCGGCGTTGCCGTAACTCGTCTCCAGCGCGGCGGCCGGCTGCCGATCGACCACCGTCACCTCGTGGCCGGCCAGCGCGAGCTGGTAGGCCGATGTCACGCCGATCACGCCGCTGCCGAGCACGAGTACCTTCATCCACTCACTCCATGCATCGGTGGCCCACAACCGACTCGCCGCAGTGTAAGTTGCGATCGCATGAGGCTGTGCCGCGAGCTCCCCGCGGCGCAGCGCAGCGCAGCGCAGCGCAGCGCAGCGCAGCGTGGTGGTCGGCGCCGCAAGGCCGCGTGCTTCGCAAGCCGTTTCAGGCCAGCGGCAGTACCTGCTTCAATGCCGCCTTCAGTGTGCGGCGAGGCCCAGCGCGGCGCCTGCGAACATGGCCTGCACCGGCGAATCCTCCGGCAGCACGTAGACCACCCCGCGCTGTCTGCCGAGAATGGGGCCGACCACCGATGCGTAGAACGCGACTGGAACGACGACGCAGCCGAGCGAAATCCGCTTGTCGTCGGTCGCCGCCGAAGCCAGGCGCTCGGCGCGCCGCTCGTGCGCCGCTGCAGGGCGCAGCCGGTGGATCGCAAGCGACGCGTCGTAGTCGAACCAGACGATGTCTTCACCCTTGTCATTGACGCCGGGCTCGGAGGCAAATCGCCCGGTCGGGGTAGTGCGTTCGCCGGGCGACAGGCTCGCGGGGGTGCGGCCCGCGATGTCGGGCGTCGACCGATCGCCCGGCGTCGATCCGAGCAGAGCGAAAGACGCTCCGATCAGCCGCCCGGCGATGTCGAAGACATAGATGCGTGCGTCCTTCTTGTCGACGATCGCGAAAGGCCGGCCGTCGTTGTCGGCACCCTCGAAGATCCGGTTGGCCGCATAGCGCGCATCGTTCGATGCCCATTCGCCGGCGAAATCGGGCGCCGCCTCGCACCACGGCGCGCACAGCAACAGGCTGGCAGCGGCGAGCAGCTTTCGCCGTCGATCGGGCATCGCGACAATCCTTCGATGGAGTGATTGGCGAGGCCCGCAGGGTCCTTGCGCCGGATCGGCCATCGAGACGGTGGCCCATCGAAAAGAATTGTCATTGCCCTGCTAGTCGAGCCGGCGTCACGCGGTCGCGCGTACCGGGAATTGGTCACATGCGGCTGCTCGGCGTGCGATAGCGCGCGGTGTTCGACCCCAATGGATACGCCGCTGAAAAAACCTGGCGCAGCGCGCGGGTTTCGGGAAGCACGTAGACCACACCGCGCGCCGAACCGAGCACCGGACGCACCACGGACTCGTAGAACGCTACCGGCACATTGACGCAGCCGTAAGAGATGCGACGGTCGATCGGATTCGGCGATGCGAGCCGTTCGAGCCTGCGTTCGGTCGGGTTGGCCGTCCGCACGCGGTGCATCGAAACCGCCGCGTCATAGTCGATCCAGACGATGTCTTCACCCGACGCATTCTGGCCCGGTTCGCTGACGAAACGGCCGGCCGGGGTGGTGCGTTCTTCCGGCAACACCTGGGCGATCGGTCGGCTGCCGATGCCGGGAACGGAATCGTCACCGGTGGCGGAGCCCAGCAGGACCGGGCTCGCGTCGATCAGGCGGCCGTTGGCATCGAATACGAAAACCTGGGCTTGGCGCTTGTCGAGGATGACGAATGGAAGCTTTTTATTGTCGTGCGAGTCGGTCACCCAGTCGGCGACGAAGCGCGCTTCAGATGATGGACTGTGCATCGCAAAATCGGCCGAACGACGCGCAGTGTCGAACGCGGTGCCCGCGAGGGTTGCGTCATCAACCGCAGTGCGGTGCCCGGCAGGCGGCAAAACCGACACCAGTGCGGCGGCGCCGAACAGTGCAACCAGCCGCACCCGGATCCGGCCGATTGAAAGACGGCAGAGAGCTTGCCTGGAATTCAAGTGTGTCGAATGATTTGAACACCGGCCGCCGGAGGCAAATGCCCCGGCGGCCGGTGCTGATGCCGCAGGCTTTAGTTGCGGTCGGCTTTCGGCCGGCGCGCATTCGAGCTCATTGTGCCGTCGGTTTGACCGGGCATGCTTGTCGCGCTGCTGTCGGTCGAAGTGGAGCGTCCGCCTTGCGTGCTGTCGTAAGGCTTTGTCGCCGTGGAGTCGCGAGCGGGCATTTGCGAATTGGTTGTCGCATCGCGAGCCGGCATCTGCGTCGTCGAATTGGCGTCGCGGGCCGGCATCTGCGTGCCGGTGGTGGCGTCTTGAGTTCCAACCGGACCCGCGCCGGGAGCCTGCTGCTGCGCGCGGCTGGAGTCGGGCGTCGTCGGCTGGCCTTGACCGGCCGGCGTGGTGGTCGTGGATTGAGCGTAGGCGAAGCTGGCAGCGCCAACGATCGCGACCGCGGCAATCGCCGAGGTCAGGGTTCTGGAAGCGTTCATCGTGGATCTCCTGAAATGTTGAGGGCCTGTGGAAATGGGCCGAATGGAAGCGGAAGGCCGGCTTGTGGCCAGCTGACTGAAGGCTACGAGCCGCCGCATCTGCCGGAGGTCAGCCAACCGGGGCAATCGGTGTAGGACAAGCGAGGTCACCAAATGCAACCTGCCGCGGCCGGGCGGCGGGGCACGGCCTGCATCCGGTGGAAAATGGCAACAGCAGCCGCGTCAAGGAACCCCATGCCCGTCGCCCCCGATTACGTCGCCCCAGCCCAGTTCATCGATCCCGCGGCCGCACTGACCCAAGTGCGGGCGATCTATGACGGCAGCATTCAGCATCTCCGAAGTGCATTGCTGGCGTTCGTCGGCGGCGACGAGCTTTCGGGCCGCGTGCGCGCCTGCTACCCGTTCGTGCGCGTGCACACCGACACCGTCGCGCGTGCCGATTCACGGCTGAGCTACGGCTTCGTCGCCGGGCCGGGCACCTTCGAGACCACGCTGACGCGGCCCGACCTGTTCGCGAGCTACTACCTCGAGCAGTTCCGCCTGCTGCTGAAAAACCATCACGTATCGCTCGAGATCGGCACCAGCGCGCAGCCGATCCCGGTGCACTTTTCGTTCGCCGAGAACGATCACATCGAAGGCAACCTGACTCCCGAACGGCGACTGCTGATGCGCGACCGCTTCGACCTGCCGGACCTGAACGCGATGGACGACGGCATCGCCAACGGCACCTTCGAGGCCGCGCCCGGCGAGGCACGTCCACTGGCGCTGTTCACGGCGCCGCGCGTGGACTACTCGTTGCAACGCCTGCGCCACTACACCGGGACCGCGCCCGAACATTTCCAAAACTTCGTGCTGTTCACCAACTACCAGTTCTACATCGACGAGTTCGTGCGCCTCGGGCACGAGACGATGGCCGGCGCGTCCGAAGCGCACCCGCCTGGCGCTGCACCGGCGCGTCCGCACGATTACGTCGCCTTCGTCGAACCCGGCAACGTGATCGCGCGCCGCGCCGGGGTACCGGCCGAGCGCGGTGACGATCTTGGCGCCGCGCCACCACGCCTGCCGCAGATGCCGGCCTACCACCTGGTGCGCGCCGATGGCAGCGGCATCACGATGGTCAACATCGGCGTCGGCCCGGCCAACGCCAAGACCATCACCGACCACATCGCGGTGCTGCGACCGCACGCCTGGGTGATGC
>JANMAW010000152.1:0-7162 GCA_031360005.1 Rhizobacter sp. | reverse complement strand
GCCCGCCAGGATCGCCGGCCGCGCTCGACCCGTGTGCCGATCAGCGCCAAGGTGGTCGCCAACATGCTCGAGGCGGTCGGCGTCGAACGGCTGTTGACGATGGACCTGCACGCCGACCAGATCCAGGGCTTCTTCAACATTCCGGTCGACAACATCTATGCGTCTCCGGTGCTGCTGTCGGACCTGCAGTCCAAGCGCTACGAAGACCTTGTCGTCGTCTCGCCGGACGTCGGCGGCGTTGTGCGCGCGCGCGCACTGGCCAAGCAACTGGGTTGCGACCTGGCGATCATCGACAAGCGTCGCTCGAAGGCCAACGTCTCCGAAGTGATGCACGTGATCGGCGAGGTCGACAACCGCACCTGCGTGATCATGGACGACATGACCGACACCGCCGGCACTCTCGTGAAGGCCGCAGAAGTGTTGAAGGAACGTGGCGCCAAGCGCGTGTTCGCCTATTGCACGCACGCGGTGTTCTCCGGCCCGGCGCTGCAACGCATCGAGGCCTCGCAGCTCGATGAGGTCGTGATCACCAACACCATCCCGCAACGCGAGGAGGTCAAGAAATGCGGGAAGGTGCGCCAGTTGTCGGTGGCCTTCCTGTTCGCCGAGACCATTCGTCGCATCTCCGACGGTGAATCGGTCACCTCTTTGTTCGCGGAGCAGAACAGTAACTTTTGATACGTGAGAAGGGGTTGCCTTTGGCAACCCCTTCTCGGCTGTGGGCCTTGCGGCCCTTTTCCCCCGAAGGACCTGGTCGCGGGCCTTCATCACTTTGGAGTCACACATGAAATTCACAGCTTTCGAGCGCTCGCTGCAGGGGACCGGAGCGAGCCGCCGCCTGCGCAATGCGCAAAAGGTACCCGGCATCGTCTATGGTGCTGGCACGCCGGCGATGATCGAACTCGATCACAACGCCCTCTTCTTCGCGTTGAAGAAGGAAGCGTTCCACTCGTCCATTCTGGACATGGAACTGGCGGGCAAGAACGAACAGGTTCTGCTGCGTGACTATCAGATGCACCCGTTTCGACCGATCGTTCTGCACATTGACTTCCAGCGCGTCGGCGCCACCACGAAGATCGTGAAGAAGGTCCCGCTGCACTTCATCAACGAAGAGAATTCGCCC
This sequence comes from Rhizobacter sp., assembly GCA_031360005.1. Classification (GTDB taxonomy): domain Bacteria; phylum Pseudomonadota; class Gammaproteobacteria; order Burkholderiales; family Burkholderiaceae_C; genus LMDS01. The sequence goes on along the minus strand of JANMAW010000152.1, from coordinate 6,039 downwards.
GCCGTCAAGACCGACAGCTGCGTCGTGAACCACGTCGTCACCGAGTTGCGCATTTCGTGCCTCGCGTCGCAACTGCCCGAGTTCCTGACCGTCGATCTTGGCGAGCTCGCCAAGGGCCAGACGCTGCACGTCAACGACATCAAGCTCGCCGACGGCATCAAGGTCATGACGCAAGGCAAGGTGAATCCGGTGATCGTGTCGGTCTCGGCACAGGCTGCCGAAGAAGAGGTCGTGGTCGCACCGGTGGTCACCGCCGCGGCGCCCGCGCCGACCAAGGCGAAGAAGACCGAGAAGCAGAACAAGAAGTGAGCCACCCGAATGGGTGATGCGAAGCCCCACCAAGGTGGGGCTTTTTTGTTTCCGCACCCGCCAGATAATTCACCGATGATTCGACTGGTCGTCGGCCTGGGCAACCCGGGCCCTGAATATGTAGCGACGCGGCACAACGCCGGGTTCTGGTTCGTCGACTCGGCCGCCCGCGAGTTGCGTGCGAAGCTGGCGCCCGAACGCAGCTACTTCGGCCTGGTCGCGCGCGTGAATCGGCCGGACGCGCCTGTCTGGTTGCTTGAGCCGATGACCTTCATGAATCTTTCGGGCAAGTCCGTCGCAGCACTCGCGCGCTTCTTCAAGCTGGAGCCTGGCCAGATCCTGGTGGCGCACGACGATCTGGATCTGCTGCCGGGCCACGTGAAGATGAAGCTCGGCGGCAGCCATGCGGGCCACAACGGCCTCAAGGACATTCAGGCGCAGTTGGGGAGCACCGAGTTCTGGCGACTGCGCCTGGGCATCGGCCATCCGGGCGTCAAGGCCGAGGTTGTGGACTACGTGCTGCGCAAGCCGCCCGCGGAGCAACGCGAATCGATCGACAAGAGCATCCAACAGGCGACCGCAGCGCTCGACCTGATGCTCGAAGGCGACATGGAGCGCGCGGTAATGAAGGTCCACGCCAAACCCCCGCGTCCGAAGCCGCCGCCCACGCTCGCGGCCAATCCCGACCTAGTTGCGGCGGTCAATGCACCGAAGGATCCAACATGAAACTCGCAGCTGCGACGCTGATGCTCCTGCTGGTGGCGACTGGCGCGAACGCGCAGCCGGTCTACCGCTGCGGCAGCGTCTATTCCCAGTCACCTTGCCCGCACGGCAAGATCGTCGAGGCCACCGATCCGCGCACCGCGGCACAGCGAGCCGAGGCCCGACGCGTCGTTGACGATGAACGCCGGCTCGCGGCCGAGATGCGGCGCGAGCGGCTCGCCGAGCAGGCCGCCGTCAAGCCTGCGGCAGCGAGCAGCCTCAGCGGGCCGGTGCCCGCCCAGCCGGCGTCGGGCGCTGAACGCGGTCCGAAGAAGCGGGTGTCTGCAAAGGCCGAGGCGCCGGCGGTCTTCATCGCCGGGGACTCGACCACCCGCATGCGGCGCGGCCGGAAGTAACAGTCGACCCTCAGGAGTCGGCGGCCGAAGCGATGCGCGCCGCCTGCTGCAGGCGCCGGTATTTCGCCCACAGCGACTCCGTCGATTCGACGCGGTCCGGGTCGATCGGAATGCAGTCCACCGGGCACACCTGGACGCACTGCGGCGCGTCGAAGTGGCCAACGCATTCGGTGCATTTCGCCGGGTCGATCTGGTAGAAATCGACGCCCATCGAGATCGCCTGGTTCGGGCATTCGGGCTCGCACACATCGCAGTTGATGCATTCGTCTGTGATGATCAGTGCCACGGCAACCTCAGGATTCGACAGTCGTCACCCGCTGGCGCAGGCGATCGAGCACCAAGGGTGACACGAACTTGGAGACATCACCGTGCAAGGTGGCAATCTCGCGCACGAAGGTGCCCGAGATGAACTGGTAGCGATCGCCCGGCGTGAGGAACACGGTTTCGACGTCGGGCATCAGTTGCCGGTTCATGCCGGCCATCTGGAACTCGTATTCGAAGTCGCTCATCGCACGCAAGCCGCGCACCACGACCTTGCCGTCGTTGTCGACCACGAAGTCGCGCAGCAGCCCGCGAAAGGCCATCACTTCGACATTCGGGTACCTGGCGGCGAGTTCGGTCGCGATGTCCAGCCGCTCGGCAATGGTGAACATCGTGCGTTTGTGGTGCCCCGCGGCCACGGCCACGATCAGCCGCTCGAACAGTCGGCTGGCGCGTCGCATCAGGTCTTCGTGGCCCAGAGTCATCGGATCGAACGTGCCGGGGTAGACAGCGGTGAGTTTGGTCACAGAGGTCACGGCGCGCTCCAGGCGGTTGAATCCGGCCGCAGTGTAGCCGGGGCGCAGCTCACCGGGAGCCGACGCGCTGCAGCAGGTGGAAATGCACCGCGCCGGCCCGGCCCTGGCGGTGCAGCGTGAGTCCTTGCTCCGCCAGCGGCGCGCTCTGCAAGGTCTGCGCCGCCTCGACGTAGACGAAACCCTCGGGCACGACCAGCCGAAGCGCGAGTGCAAGTGCGGGTTCCACCAGCGTCGCGTCGAAGGGCGGGTCGATGAAGACCAGCTCGAACGAGTCGGGCGCGCAACGCGCCATCCACGTCAACGCATCCGCGACCTCGATGCGAATGTGCTGCGCGTTCAAACGCTGCTTCGAATCGAACAGGCTCGCCGCGAGCCGCCGGTCGCGCTCCAGCAGCACGACCGCACCGGCCCCGCGCGATGCGGCCTCGAAGCCGAGTGCGCCGGAGCCTGCGAACGCATCGAGACAGCGCCAGCCGCTCAGATCCCGGCCGAGCCAGTTGAACAGGGTTTCGCGAACCCGGTCGGGGGTCGGGCGAAGTCCGGGCGCGTCGGCCACCGGGAGTTTGCTGCGCTTCCACAGGCCGCCGATGAGGCGCACTTCGCTGCGCCGCGGCGGGGCATTCATGACCTGACCGGAATCCCGTCGCGCGCGAGCAAGGCCTTGGCCTGGCCCACGGTGAACTCGCCGTAGTGAAAGATGCTCGCGGCCAGCACCGCGTCCGCGCCACCGATGCGGATGCCGTCGGACAGGTGCTCCAGTGCACCCACGCCGCCCGAGGCGATGACCGGTACGCTGACCGCATCGCTGACCGCGCGGGTCAGTGCCAGATCGAAGCCGCTGCGGGTGCCGTCGCGGTCCATGCTGGTCAGCAGTATCTCGCCGGCCCCCTGCCGCGTCATCTCGCGCGCCCAGGCGACCGCGTCGATGCCGGTGTTGTTGCGCCCGCCGTGCGTGTAGACGTCCCAGCCCGGCAGGTCGGGCCGCTCCTTCGTGCCCGGCCCACGATCGACGCGACGCTTTGCATCGATGGCGACCACGATGCATTGCGCGCCGTATTTCTGCGACGCGGCGCGGATCACCTGCGGATTCGCCACCGCCGCCGAGTTGAAGCTGACCTTGTCGGCGCCGGCGTTGAGCAGGCGCCGCACGTCTTCGACCGTGCGCACGCCGCCACCCACGGTGAGCGGGATGAACACCTGTGAGGCCACCGCCTCGATGATGTGCAGGATCAGATCGCGACCGTCGCTGGTGGCCGTGATGTCGAGGAAGGTCAGCTCGTCGGCGCCCTGCTCGTTGTAGCGCGCGGCGATCTCGACCGGATCGCCGGCGTCGCGCAGCTCGACGAAGTTCACGCCTTTGACGACACGGCCGCCGGTGACGTCGAGGCAGGGAATGATGCGTTTGGCGAGCATGGAGTCACGGTCCGATCGGACTAGATATTATCCCTGCCCCTAATCTGCAGTGGCCTGCTGGGGATGAGTGGCGAGCCTGCTTGCGTAGTCTCCCAACGAAGGGCCGTCCTTCGCCAAACCAGGAGATCCTTTCATGCGTGTTGCATCCCTCCTACTGGTAGCCGCCGCTGCATTGGCGCTGGCGGCGCCGGCCGTCGCGCACGAATCCGTCTATGGCGGGCCGCTGTTGGGCGCCTCCGAGGTGCCTTCGAGCGGCTCGCCCGGATCGGGCTCTGCAAAGGTCACGATCGATTTCGACCTGTTGACGATGCACGTCGAGACGAGCTTCGCCGGGCTGCTCGGCAACGTGACCGCCTCCCACATCCACTGTTGCACGCCACCCGGCGCCAATGTCGGTGTCGCGACGATGCTGCCGACCTTCACCGGTTTTCCGGCCGGCGTGACCAGCGGGACCTACGACAACACCTTCGACATGTCGTTGGCCGCCAGCTACAACCCCGCGTTCATCGCCAGTCACGGCGCAACGGTCGGATTGGCGTTCAACGCGCTGGTCGCCGGGCTGGATGCCGGGCAGGCGTACCTGAACATCCACACCAGCGCCTTTCCGGGCGGCGAGATCCGCGCGTTGCTGGCTCCGGTTCCGGAGCCCGAAACCTACGCGCTGATGATCGCTGGACTGCTGGCCGTCGGTGCCGCGGCTCGACGCCGCCAGCGCCACTGAGGCGGGCTCCGGCTGAGTGCGGCCTCGACCGCGCTCAGCCGGGCACGTGGCCGTTCAGCTCGTCGGCGTGCCGCTGCGCCGCTGCGAAATCGAGCGCGCCGGTGTAGATCGACCGGCCGCAGATCACGCCGTCGATGCCCTCGCCCTCGACCGCGCACAGCCGTTCGACGTCGGCGATATCGGACAACCCTCCCGACGCGATGACGGGTATCGTCAGCGCCCGCGCGAGCTTCACCGTCGCATCGATGTTGATGCCGCTGAGCATCCCGTCGCGGCCGATGTCGGTGTAGATCACGCCTTCGACGCCGTAGTCCTGGAACTTCTTCGCGAGGTCGACCACCTCGTGGCCGGTGAGCTTGCTCCAGCCGTCGGTGGCGACCTTGCCTTCCTTCGCGTCGAGGCCGACGATGATGTGGCCGCCGAATGCCGAACATGCATCGCGCAGGAAACCCGGGTTCTTGACCGCGGCGGTGCCGATGATGATGTAGCTCAGGCCGTCGTCGAGATAGCGCTCGATCGTGTCGAGATCGCGAATGCCACCACCGAGCTGCACCGGGATTTGGTCGCCCACTTCGGCCAGGATCGCCTTGATCGCGCTTTCGTTCACCGGCTTGCCGGCGAACGCGCCGTTCAGGTCGACCAGGTGCAGACGCCGCGCTCCGGCATCGACCCAGCGCCGGGCCATCTGCGCCGGGTCTTCGCTGAAGGTGGTGGAATCGTTCATGTCGCCCTGCTTCAGGCGGACACAGTGACCGTTTTTCAGGTCGATCGCGGGGATCAGCAGCATGGCCGGCGGGCGAGCGGAACGCTTACGGGTTCCAGTGAAGGAAGTTGCGGTAGAGCGCCAGCCCGTGCTCGGCGCTCTTCTCGGGGTGGAACTGGGTAGCGAAAATGTTATCGCGGGCGAGCGTGGAGGTAAAGCGCGAACCGTAGTCGGTTTCGCCTACGCTGTGGCGCGGGTCCGACGGGTGGGCGTAGAAACTGTGCACGAAGTAGAAATATGCGCCGTCGGGCACGCCCTGCCAAAGCGCGTGAGGCCGGATCTGGAACACGCGGTTCCATCCCATCTGCGGCACCTTGTAGCGGCTGCCATCGGGCTGCAGCCGGCCATCGAGCCGGAAGCGGATGACCTCGCCGTCGATCAGCCCGAGTCCGACGGTGGGGCCTTCTTCGCTGCGCGACAGCAGCATCTGCATGCCCACGCACACGCCCATCAAGGGCTTGTGGTCGGCCGCGTGCAGCACCGCGTCGAGCAGGCCGGAGTCGCGCAGCTCGCGCATGCAGTCGGGCATCGCACCCTGGCCGGGCAGCACGACGCGCCCGGCGGCGAGCACGGCAGCCGGATCGGACGTGACGATCACGTCCACGCCCGAACCGCGCGCCACATGCATCACCGCCTGCGACACCGAGCGCAGGTTGCCCATGCCGTAGTCGACGACGGCAACGGTCCGGCTCATCTCAGAGGCTTCCCTTGGTCGACGGGATCACGCCCGCGGCGCGCGGATCGATTTCCAGCGCCATGCGCAGCGCGCGGGCGAACGCCTTGAAGATCGTTTCGCACTGGTGGTGCGCGTTGTCGCCATGCAGGTTGTCGATGTGCAGCGTCACTCCGGCGTGGTTCGAAAAGCCCTGGAAGAACTCGTAGACCAGCTGGGTGTCGAGCGCACCGACCATGCCGCTC
>JANMAW010000015.1:0-2688 GCA_031360005.1 Rhizobacter sp. | reverse complement strand
CCGCCAAAGCCGCCTTCGGGCGGCTTTTTGCTGACGGCATGTCGCTCAGCGCGCTGGGTACAACGCGCCCAGCACCCGCGGACCGGCGGCGCCGGTGACCCCGGCAAGGTTCGCGCATTCGCGGCGACCAAAGGCGCGCGCCAGCCATGCGAAGGCGCAGGCCTCGACTTGATGGGCCGGCAGGCCGCGCTCATCGGTCGGCATCACGGAAACGCCTCGCAACCGGGCGGCGAGCCGCTGCATCAGATGGCGATTGAATGCGCCGCCGCCGCAAACCAGCAACTCGCGTGCCCCGCTGGCATGCGAGAGCACATCGGCTGTGCATGCGGCGGCACTGACTTCGGCCAGCGTCGCTTGCACATCGGCTGGCGCAGCGAGCCTACCCGAGGTACGCAGGTGCGTCTCGAGCCAGGCCGAGTCGAACAGGTCGCGGCCGGTGCTCTTCGGTGCGGTCATCGCGAAATACGGATCGGCCAGCATCCGTGCGAGCAGCGATTCGATCACCTGGCCCGAGGCCGCCCACGCTCCTGCGTCATCGAACGGCCGGCCGGTGTGCAACCGACACCAATGGTCCATCAACGCGTTTCCGGGCCCGCAGTCGAAGCCGGCCGTCGCGCCGTCCGCTCGCAGGACGGTCAGGTTGCTGATGCCGCCGATGTTCAGCACGGCAACCGTCTCGCCCGGCCGGCTGAAGACCGCACGGTGAAACGCCGGTGCCAGCGGTGCACCTTGGCCACCGGCTGCGACGTCACGGCTGCGCAGGTCGGCCACCACATCGATGCCGCACAGCTCGGCGAGCAATGCCGGGCTGTTCAACTGCAGCGTGTAGCCGATGCCGTCGAACTCGCGCGGGCGGTGGCGCACGGTCTGGCCGTGCGCGCCGACCGCGCGCACTTGCTCCGGCGTCGTACCGCTAGCCGCCAGCAAGGCTGCCACGATTTCGGCATACGCGCGGGCCAACGCATTCCCCGCCAGTGCGGCGCGATGCAGTTCGTTCTCGCCCGGTGAATTGAGTGCCAGCAGTTCATCGGCAAGCGCGGGTGCGAAGGCCCGGTGCGCATGGGCCAACACCTGCAGCGGCCGCCACCCCTGATCGGCGAACTCCACCAGCACGCCATCGACACCATCGAGCGAAGTGCCGGACATCAAGCCGATGTAGAGATCAGTCATTGCCTGATTGTGACCGTCAAAGAGACGCACGGGCAGCGTGGCCCGGCCGCCGCCATCAACGATGCACCAGTTACTCCGCGTAGGCGCCGGAGCGCGCGACGCCGTCTGCGAGTTCGAGTTGGCCCTTCAGGCTGCGCGCGACCTGCGCGAACTGGGCCTTCGCGTTAGGGGCCAGCGTCAGCGATTCGGAGGCCCTGGCCATGATCATCGGATCTTGCTGCACCCCACCCACCTTGACCTCGAAGTGCAAGTGCGGCCCGGTAGCCCAACCGGTCGAGCCGACGGCGCCGATTCGCTGGCCTTGCTCGACGTGGGCACCGCGTTTCACGTCCGTGCGACTCATGTGCGCATACAGCGTCGAACGCTCGGCGCTGTGGCGGATCTCGATCACGTTGCCGTAACCGTTCTGCCAGCCGGCGAAATCGACGACACCGTCACCGACCGCTCGAATTGCCGTGCCGGCCGGCGCGCCATAGTCAACGCCCTTGTGCTGTTTCCAGTCGTTGAGGATCGGGTGCATGCGCATCGCGAAACCGGAGGTCACGCGCGAAAACTCCATCGGGCTGGCCAGAAACGCCCGCTTCTTGCTCTGGCCGTCGAGGGTGTAATACGCGCCCTTGCCCTGCGCGTCCTTGAACCAGACCGCTGAATAACTGCGGCCGGTGCTGACGAAATCGGCGGCCAGCACGCGACCCGCCGCCGACGGCCCCCAGGTAATCGGCTCGCCGTCGGCAGTCAGCGCCTCGTAGATCACCGAGAACGTATCGCCGCTGCGCAGCTGGCGGTGAAAGTCGAGATCGGTCGCGAATACATCGGCCAGCTGCGACGCGACGTTGTCGGGGATGCGAGCATCGTCGGTCGCGGCGAACAGCGATGTTCGAATGGTGCCGCTGCCCATGCGAACCTGCGTCGCCAGCGGCGCCGTCTCGATGACGGCCGTCAGCTTGCCCTCTGCGCGCGTGACTCTCAGTCGCGTGAAGTGAGTGCCTAAATGCCCGGCATCGGCCGGCGCATAACGCGCGACCAGCTCGTTCAGCGCGCCGTTCTCGTCGGTTTGCGCTCGCACCATTTTGCCGCCGCGGCCTTCAAGCAGATTGCGTGCTGTCGGGTCAGCGCGCAGGAACAGCGCGGCAGCCGCGTCGCTGACGTTCAAACGCTTCAGCAGCGAGTCGGCGGTGTCGCTCGTGCGGGTCAGATCGGTGCGGTAAAGCTGAAGTTCGTGCTCCGCCAACGCGTCGAGTTGTGACTGAATTCCGTCAAGGGTGACGCTTTCGGTCACCACGCGCTTCGGCAGGTCCGACGCATCGGGCACCATCGGCGCAATACCGAATGCCGTCACACCGAAGCCGGCCAATGCGAGCATCACCGCCGCCGACAGGCCGCGCGCGTGGTCGGAGACGAATCGCCCTGTGCGCACGGTCGCCGCGATCAGAACGTGATCCAGTGATTTGATTGATTTCAATTTTTTGGAGCCTTTGCGCTCGGCGTGCGAGTGCCGGCATCGTGGGCCTGCACTTC
>JANMAW010000090.1:0-1779 GCA_031360005.1 Rhizobacter sp. | reverse complement strand
TGCGCGAGCTGCGGCGCCACTGCTTCAGCCGGTAGGGGCCGGTGCCGACTGGGTGCGCCATGATCTCGTCGCCATAGAACTCGACCACCTCGCGCGCCACCGCACCGAACCCGCCAGAGTCGCACAGGTTCGACAGGAATCTCGGTCGTGGCGCGCGCAGGGCGATCCGCAGCGTGTGCCGCTCAAGCGCGCGCAGCCCTTCGACCGGAGCGTCGTAGTCGAAACGCCGCTTGTCGCGCAGGGCCGCGTCGCGGACCGCGTCGAGCCCTTCGATGCCTTCCTCCTGAAGGCTGGCAAAGCCCGGGCTCTTGGTCGCCGGGTCGAAGTAGCGCTTGATCGCGTAGACGTAGTCCTGCGCAACGAGTTCGCGTCTGCGGCCCTGGAACGCGGGATCGTCGGCGAAGAAGATGCCGCGCTGCAGCGGCACGGTCCAGACCCGGAAGTCCGCGGAGACCTCGGGCAGCGCGGCCGCCGTCAGCGGGCGCACCTTGACCGGCATCGCCAGCAGGTCGTAGCAATACGGGGCCTCGAAGATGTGCGCGGTGACGGTACGCGAGTAGAGGTCGCCCACCTGTGCCGGATCGAAGCCGGTCTCGGCGGCCACGAACGGCACCCGCAGGATGTTGCCGCCCGCGGGCTGCGCCGGCTGCGGCGCCACGGCGCGCAGGGTCGCGGGCAGCGCGAGCGTGCCGAACACCGCGGCCGACCACGTGCGGCGGTCCATCATCCGAGGCCGATTACCGCGCGATCCGCAGCGCGTCGTCGATGTCGACGTACTGCCACCAGTCCTGCCAGAACACCGGCCGGCGGTAACCGATCAGCTGCGGGTAGGCCATGTCGGTCGAGAGCCGGTAGAGCTTCATCTTGTAAGGCATGTAGGCGAGCGCGATCTTCTGCGCCTCGCCGAACAGCGCGGCGCGCTCGGGCCCATCGGGCAGCGCTTGCACGCGGTCGTAGATCGCATCGAATGCCGGCAATTTGAAGCGCGCCATGTTCTGCCCTCCAATCTGGCGGCTGTCGAGGCGCGCGAGGGCACCGATCGCGTCGGGCGCCGCGGCCGACGCACCGACCGACCACATCGGCAACTTGCCGGCACGCGCCGCCTTCAGGTTCTCGGGCCACTGGGCCACGGTCGCCGTCATGCGGATGCCGAGCGCCTTCATGTTCTTCGTCAGCACCTCGAGGATCTTGCGGTCGCGCTGGTTCGGCGTCGTCGCGAACTGCAGCAGCAGCGGCGCGCCGTCGGGCATGTCGCGCCAGCCGTCGCCGTCGCGGTCGGCGTAGCCGTACAGGTCGAGCAAAGCCTTCGCGCGCGCCGGGTCGTAGTCGCCCCACTCGCTCTTGTACTTCGGGTCGGCCGCGGAGGTGAACGGCAGCAGGATCGACTGCGCGACCACGCCCTGGCCCATGTAGGCGTAGGCGATCTCGTTGGCGCTGTCCATGCCGAGCGCGATTGCGCGGCGCAGCGCGATCTTCTCTGCGCTGTAGCCGCCGACGGTCGCGTCCTCCATGTTGAAGAAGAGGTAGTTGGCCGCCGACTCGACAATCTTGTAGCCGCGGATGCCGCGCTTCGCCAGGTTCGGCGCGACCTTGCCGAGCGGCATCGCCTGGTTCACGAACTGGTAGCCGACGCGGTACGCCATATCGGCCTCGCCGTTGACGAACGACAGCCAGCGCGGCTGCTCTTCCTCGATGATCGAGATCTCGACGCGGTCGATCATCGGCAGGCGCCGGCCCTTGAAGCGCGCGAGCAGCGCATGGCCTTCGGCGTCGTCGGCG
>JANMAW010000040.1:0-18533 GCA_031360005.1 Rhizobacter sp. | reverse complement strand
TTCTTCGAGCCCGAGCTGCAGGCCGCCAGGCCGATGCTGGAGACGCAGGCGCGCCTTTCGAGGCTGCCGACCCAGAAGAACCTGCTGATCGAGCGCTTCGAATCGCGCGAAGGCCAGCACGTCTTCATCTACCCGTTCGCCGGCCGCAATGCGCACATCGGTCTGGCGAGCCTGCTGGCCTGGCGGCTCGCGAAGGATGCGCCGAACACCTTCAGCCTGTCGATCAACGACTATGGGCTGGAGCTGCTCAGCGCCGCGCCGGTGGACATTGCGCGGCTGCTCGACCAGTCGCTGTTCAGCGACGACGACCTGTTGCACGACGTGCTCGCCAGTCTGAACAGCAGCGAACTCGCACGCCGGCGCTTTCGCGAGATCGCGCGCGTCGCCGGGCTCGTCTTCACCGGCTACCCCGGCCAGCCGAAGAGCGCGCGCCAGCTGCAGGCGTCGAGCTCGCTGTTCTACGAGGTGTTCAGCAAGTACGATGCGGGCAACATGCTGCTGACGCAGGCGCAGGCCGAAGTGCTGGGGCAGGAGCTCGATATCCGGCGCCTCGCCGCCAGCCTGATGCGCATGCGCGGGCAGCGCGTCGAGTTCGTCGAGCTCGAGGTACCGAGCCCGTTCGCGCTGCCGTTGATGGTCGAGCGTTTTCGCGAAAAGCTGAGCACCGAAAAACTGAAGGATCGTCTGGACCGAATGCTCAAGGACATGGAACGCGCCGCCGACGAAGCTGCCGCCGGTGCACCCGCGGCGCGCAGCGGGCGCCGCCGCCCGATCAGGGCCTCGGCATGAGGGCCAAGTTCCGCAGGCTGTTCAGTGCAGCGAACATCGCGCGGATCCGTGTGCATCTGGTCGCGCTGTGGAAGCTCTTCAAGCACCCGCAGACGCCGCGCGCGGCCAAGTGGGTCGCGATCGCGGTGATCGCGTATGCAGTCAGCCCGATCGACCTGATCCCCGATTTCATCCCGGTGCTCGGCCAGCTCGACGACCTGATCATCGTCCCGCTCGGCATCGCACTCGCGGTGCGCCTGACCCCGCGGCCCTTGTGGGAGGCGATGCTGTGCGAGGCCGAAGCCTCGCCGCTGAATCTTCCGGCGCTGTGGTGGGGGGCGCTGATGATCTTGCTCGTCTGGGCGCTTCTGTTCGGGCCCTTGGTCTGGTGGCTGGTCGCCCGAACGGCAGCAGCCTGAACGGCGCGTCGTCAGTCGCGGACCCGGCGTTTTGCCCGACGCCCGATCGCGCCCATCAGCGCAAGGCCGGCAAGCATCAAGCCATAGGTTTGCGGTTCAGGAATCGCACCGACGGCAGTGGCGGTGATGGTGCCGCCATACGTCGCCGTCATGTCTGTCAGGGTCTCGGCATCGCCCGCGAATCCGAACACCTGCAGTTCAAGTGGCACCTTCGAGTTGACCGCCGACTGGAACTCGAACTTCGTCAGCCCGTCCTCCGGGAAAAAACTGAAGCCCTCACCGTTGAGAAGCGCCGAAAAGAAGGTGATCGTTCCGTCGATCGGTGTCAGGCTGACTGCGACGTTGCCGCTGAAGCTCGCCGGCGTGAAGCTGAATGTGTCGATGAACAAGCCCGTCACGGTATGTTGAAAGGTCGTGCTGAACATCCCGGTACCGGACGGGGTCAGCACCAACGGGATCGGTGTCGCATCCTGCGCGAACGTGGCCGACGCCGACAGCGTCAGCGCCGCCGCAGCAACGAGTACCTTGAATCTCATGAAAAGCTCCTTGTGTTGACCGGATGAACCGGCACGGCATGAAGAATCGTTGGGCTTCGCATGACCAGGATCGAACCGCGTCAACCCCGGTCATGCAACTGCCTCGAACGGCATCAGCGGATCGCGAACGGCTCGGCGGTATCGTCGTTGGGCGCCAGAAACCCCTGCAATTTCAGCGCTTCGGCACTGTCGGTGGCAGCAAGACTCGTCTGGAAATCCACAAATCCTTGAACGGACGTGCCGGCACTTGCCGGGACCGAATCCGACGCCGCGGCTGCGGTCACCGGCGCGTCACCACTGCTGCCGCCGCCGCACGCGGCAAGCGCGAGTGCGGTCAACAGCATTGACGCGCCAATGGCGCCGACCCGCTTCGAACGAATGGGATAGGTCATGAGGGCACCTTTCAGTTGTTGAAGTTGCCGGGCATCGGCGTCGTCAGGTACGGGAATACCGACAGATAGGCCGGCGCCGTCTTGCGCACGCCGTCGGTGAACGACAGCCCGCCGGCGGGCGCGTCGGAAGGCTTGCAGCCGACCTGCAGCGTATCCGCCGATCCCGTCAGCACGCACAGTGCGCCCATCGCGACGCGCAGCGACAGGTCGACCACATCGTCGGCCGGACGGCGCCCGTTCGGGAAGCCCGCGTTGTCGCCCGCCGCAACGCCGAGCGGATTCTGCCCAGCCGCTGCGACCGGAGCGATCGTCGTGTTGAGGCGCAACATCTCGGAGGCGACGACGTTCTTCGGCTGGTTCAACCCTGCGATGCCCTTCAGGAACACCGTCACGAGGTCGGTGCGCGGAAAGTTGGTCGGCGCCTTGGCGGCGGGAAACAGGCTCTCCACCAGCGCCGGAAGCACCGGATTCGTCACGTAGTCGGCGAACTGGCCGTCGTCTTTCGGCTTGGAGGCGTTGAACCTGTCCTTGTCGTCGATACCGATCACGACCTCGTTGACGAGCGGCATGCCGAGTCGCGACACCTGCGCCCAGGCGCCGCCGTCCACCGATGCCTTGCCCAGGCCGGAGCCGGGTGCAGGATTGAGCAACCGGCCCTGCCGCAGGCTGGCGGTCGTGTACGCGCCGATGACCGGATCGCTGGCCGTGGCCAGACAGTCGATCGGAACCTCGAGTGCAATCGTGCTGACGTTCTTGCCCTCGAGGTCGTTCTTGTTGCCGCCGACCTCCGGCCCCAGCGGGTCGAGGTTGAAGAGATCGAAGATCTTTCCGACCGCGATGTAGAACGGCTCCTTGCGCTGGCCGACGAACATGCGGCCATTGCCGCAACCCGGAATCGCGACGTTGTAGATGTGCTGGTTGGCGTAGGTCTCGTAACCCGAGGCGCCGCCGAAGGTCTTGTCGCCGATGTTGTCGACCGGCTTGTCGAAGGTGTTCGAGCCGCCAGCCGCGTTCGACAGTTTGGCGCGCGTTCCGGTGCGCCGGCCGCCGCGCACGATGTCGACGCTGTAGGTTTCACGCACGTTCAACGTCGCCGGGTTGACGCCCGAAATCGGGCCGCTGTCGATCAGCGGTATCTTGACCTGCTTGCCGCCGATCGTGACTGCTGTCGCCTTCGAGGTGTTCTTGAACTGGAACTGGAAGGTGATGTCTTCCTGGCCGTCACCGTTGTTGTCGACGTGAATCTCGTAGAGGGCCTTCTCGTCGAACATGTAGAAGTTCGGGCCGCCCTGCGGATCCTGGAACGGGATGTAGTTGGCGAGCAGCGTCACGAAGCCCTGGCGTCCGGTCTCGTAGCTGCGGAACATGTACAGATCGGTGGCGTCCACCTTCGGTATGTTGGTGATCGCGGGAGCCTCACGGTGGCTCGACGCGACGGCCGCCCCGCTGATCGCTGCGAGCGCCGCGAAGGCGCACAGCGAGGCGGGCAGGGTTCGCCAGGGCGGCGCTGCGAAATTCTTTGTCATGGGTCATCCTTTGCAGTTGATCGATTGCGGCGTTTTGCCGGGCAGGCCAGTGAGGGGGCAAGGGGGCGACCCCGTCGCACCGATCTGGCGGGGCGATCCTTGATCGATAGAGCCCGCCTGTCCGTGCGATATCGCACAAACTGCACCCCCCTGTTTAGGGGGGTGGTGGTCGACGGGGCCGAGCGGATGCAGGTCGCCAGCCGGCGGGGCCGCCCGACCCGTCGCGGGCGTCAGGGCGGGCGGCGCGGTTCCGTCACTTGCGCATCAACGTGCTCTTGCCGAACAGGCTCTCGATCAGATCGACCGCGACGATCGCGGTGCCGTTGCGCACGTCCAGCGCCGGGTTGAGCTCCATCACGTCGAGCGAGGCCAGGCGGCCGGTGTCGGCGATCATCTCCATGCACAGCTGCGCTTCGCGGTAGGTCGGGCCGCCCTGCACGTTGGTGCCGACGCCGGGGGCGATGGACGCGTCGAGAAAGTCGACGTCGAAGCTCACGTGCAGGTGGGTGTTGGCGTCGATCGTCGCGAGTGCGAGTTCCATCGCATGGCGCATGCCCATCTCGTCGATGTAGCGCATGTCGAAGACGTCGAGGTCGGCATCGTGGACGAGCCGCTTTTCACCGGCATCGACGCTGCGGATGCCGATCTGGCGGATCACCTTCGGGTTGATCGCGGGCACGGCGCCGCCGATCTCGATGAGCGCCTTCGGGCCGTGGCCACACAGGCACGCGACCGGCATGCCGTGGATGTTGCCGCTGGGGGTGAGGGTGTTGGTGTTGAAGTCGGCATGCGCGTCGAGCCAGAGCACGCGCAGTTTCTTGCCGGTCTCGCGGCAGTGGCGTGCGACCGCGCTGATCGAGCCGATTCCCAGGCAGTGGTCGCCGCCGAGCAGGACCGGCAGGCGGCCTTCGGCCAACTCGGCGTACACGGCGTCATGCACCGTCTGGTTCCACGCCACCACTTCATCCAGATGCCGGTAGCCGTCGACCGGCGGCAACCACGGGTTCGCCGGGCCACTCAGGTTGCCGCGGTCGATCACCTCGAGGCCGTGGCTCATCAACACCGGGCCGATGTTCGCGACGCGCAGCGCCTCCGGGCCCATGCTCGCGCCGCGGCTGCCGGCGCCGATGTCGGTCGGGGCGCCAATCAGGCTGATCTTCTGGTTCATGCGAAGGCGTCCTTCAGAGGTCGGCGGCGGGTGTGTCTTTGTTGTTCTCGCGCAGCTCGAAGCCGTACTCGGCCTGGAGCACCTGCCAGGCTTCGTCGGCGGTCTCGACGAAGCGGAACAGCTGCAGGTCGAGCGCGCTGATCATGCCGGTCTCGACCAACAGGTCGAAATCGATCAGGCGGGTCCAGAACTCGCGACCGAACAGCAGCACCGGGCGGCGCCGCGACTTGCCGGTCTGGATCAATGTGAGGGCTTCGAACAACTCGTCGAGCGTGCCGAAGCCGCCGGGGAAGCACACCAGCGCCACCGAGCGCATCAGGAAGTGCATCTTGCGCAGGCCGAAGTAGTGGAACTGGAAGCACAGCTCGGGCGTGATGTAAGGGTTGGGCGTCTGCTCGTGCTGCAGCACGATGTTCAGGCCGATGCTCTTGCCGCCCATGTCGAAGGCGCCACGGTTGCCGGCTTCCATGATGCCGGGGCCGCCGCCGGTGACCACGTAGATGGGAGTGTCGAGTTGCCTCGACTTCTGCGTGACGATGGCGCCGAAGCGCCGCGCCTCTTCGTAGTATCGCGACATCGCGAGGTGCCGCTGCGCGATCCCCAGCGCAGTTTCGTCGCCGGCCGAGCCGGCGTCGTCGACCATGCGCCGCGCCACGTCGGGCGGCACGATGCGTGCGCTGCCGAAGATCACGATCGTCGATTCGATGCCCTGCTCGTTCTGGATCAGCTCGGGCTTGAGCAGCTCGAGCTGCATGCGCACCGGGCGCATCTCTTCGCGCAACAGGAACGGCGTATCGGTGAATGCAAGGCGGTACGAGCTTTCGGCGCCTTCGTAGCGCGAGGGCGACGTCGCGTCTTCGGCGACCGCGTCCTGCTCGGCGGTGGGAAAGTTACGGCCGGTAAGGGGGGGTTTGTTCATGGGCACAAGCTTAAGGCAACGCCGAGGCGGCGAGCAGGGGATCATGCGGACCAGCGCGCTCGTGGTCATCGGGTGCCGCGCGCCGCGCGTGCCGTCGCATCAGCGTTCCGCCAACAGACTCAGGAAGGGCTCGAACAGCGCCGGCGTGCAGGCGAGCAGCGACTGGCTCGCCAGCAGCGGGCGCCCATCGCGCGCGTGGATGAGCGCGCCGCTCTCGCGCAGCAACACGATGCCTGCGGCGGCGTCCCGCGCGCGCACGTCGTGGGCCCAGAGTGCATCGATGCGGCCGGCGGCGAGGTAGGCCAGTTCGAGCGCCATCGAGCCCGACCGCCGCACCCCGCCGAGGCCGCGCAGCACGTGCCCGAGCTCGGTCACATAAGTCGCCATGGACGGGCTGCTGGGCTTCGGAAAGACCGTGGCTGCGAGCGCGTTGAGCGGTGGCCGCGGCGCCGCGCAGCGCAGCGCCTGGCCGTTCAGCACCGCACCGCAATCGCGGATCGCCCCGAAGAACTCGTTGCGGTACGGGTCGTAGATCACGCCCAGCTGCGGCTCGTCGTCCTCCACCAGTGCGATCGACACCGCGTACTGCGGGTATCCGCGCAGGTAGTTGGCAGTGCCGTCGAGCGGGTCGACGACCCAGTGCGGGCGTCCCTGCTGAAGGTGGCTGCTCAGACCCGCGTCACCTGCGTCGCCGACGAAACCGTGCTCCGGGAAATGCCGCAGCACGACGTCGCGAATCAGCGCGCGCGACTCGCGATCGATGGCGCTGACCACGTCCCCGGGCGCCTGGTGGGTGACCAGCACCGCGGCGAGCCGGGATCGCGAGGTTTGCAGGTGAGTGCCGGCAGCGTAGGCGGCCTGTTCGGCCGCACGGGAAGCCTTGTAGAGGTCGGTCATGCGCGGCTCGGCGGGCTCGACGGCGAATTCACGAAGTCGTGCCGTGTCGTGTCGATGATCGAGAGACGGTGTTCGACCGGCCGGTCGCCGAAAGTAAGAGCGACGCGCCGCACCTGAAGCACCGGCTGGCCGAGCGGAAGGCTCAGCACGCGCACCGCATCGCGGTCAGCGGCGGCGGCGCGGGCGCGCTCGTGCACGCGCAAAACGGTGATGCCGAAGCCCGTCTGGTAGAGCTCGTAGATGGTGCCAGGACGCTCTCGAAAGCGCTTTTCGCTCAGACCCTTGAAGTGCGTGGCGGGCAGCGTGAGCCGGTCGTAGATCACCGCATTGCCCTGCAGCCTCAGCCGGTTCTCGATCTGGATCACCGGATCGCCGGCGCGCAACTGCAGCGCCTCGGCAGGCCCGTCGTCGGCGCGTGCCCGCTCGAACGAGACCAGCTCGACCTGTGGCGCCTCGCGCAGGCCATCGGCGCGCTCGACGTGCAAGAACTGCAACATGAACCGGTCGGCGCCGTGAGTGGCGACGAAAGTGCCACGGCCCTGGCGCCGCACCAGGACGTGCTCGGCAGTGAGTTCGTCGACGGCCCGGCGCAGCGTGCCGATCGACACGCCCATCGCCCCCGCGATCTCGGTTTCACTCGGCAGCGTCTCACCCGGCGGGCAGCGGCCCGATTCGATCGCGTTCAGCAGCGAGCGCTTGGCGACCCGGTACAGCGGCATGCCGGCGGCCTCGGGCGCGATTGCCTCGAACAGTGGCGCGATCGACGCAGAGGGCATGGAGCGGAAGTATACAACTGCATGAACTGAGTGATACGAGTCATATGAATGACGCGCATTCGACTGCGCGACCGCTGAAACCGGTATGGTTCCAACGGCACCCTTCCGGGAAACGGCGGTTTCAGCGCCGGCCCGAGCGGGACGACACGGCGCAGATCACGAGCGACCGGCCCGATGTCCGCACACCGGGCAGCCGTTCGTGCGGACCATCCCGATCTCGGTCCATGTCATCGAGCGCGCATCCAGCATCTGAAAACGGCCCGCGAGCGACGGGCCCACGCCGGCGAGCAGCTTCAGTGCCTCGGCGGCCTGAATGCTGCCGATGATGCCCACCAGCGGCGCGAAAACGCCCATCGTTGCGCAGCGTGCCTCCTCGAGCACCGCGTCGGCAGGGAACAGGCAGGCGTAGCAGGGCTTCGCGCTGTCGCGCGTGTCGTAGACCGAGACCTGCCCATCGAAGCCGATCGCCGCTCCCGACACAAGCGGCCGGGCGTGCTTCACGCAAGCCGCGTTGACGTTGTGTCGGGTCGCGAAGTTGTCGCTGCAGTCGATGACCACGTCGGCCTGTGCCACCAGCGCATCGAGGCGGGTCGCATCGGCGCGTTCCCGCAATGCGCGAACGCGCACTTCGGGGTTGATCGCCTGCATCGTCAACGCCGCCGAAGCCACCTTGGGCTGGCCGATGCGGGTGAGGTTGTGCGCGATCTGGCGCTGCAGGTTCGTCAGGTCGACGCTGTCGTCATCGACGATCGTGATCGTGCCGACGCCGGCGCTGGCGAGGTACATCGAGACCGGCGAGCCCAGACCGCCCGCGCCGATCACCAGTGCGTGCGCGGCGAGAAGCCGCTGCTGGCCCTCGATGCCCAACTCGTCGAGCAGGATGTGGCGCGAGTAGCGCAGCAACTGGTCGTCATTCATGGTCTGCGCAGACAAGCAAAACGCCCGTGGGGTGCACGGGCGTTCGGGGAGAGGTGAGACCCCCGCCTCAGTTCACCGTTTCAGACTCGGGCTTGCGTTCGACTGCGGTCTTGCTGACCAGTACCGGTTTGCCTTTCAAGCGGTTCAGCGCCTGCGCGAGTTGGAAGTCTTCGGCGCTGCCGAACTCGGGCGGGGGCTTGACCGGCGCGGCGGCGCGCTTGGTGGCCTCGTCTTCGAGCTTCTTGCGGGCTTCCTCCCGGGCCTTTTCGCGGGCTTCGTCCTTCTGCTCGGCACCCTGGCCGCTTTGCAGATGCTTCTCAAGGTCGGCTTCGCGGGTGCGCAGCGCGGCGAACAGGTTTCCATCGGCGGTTTCGTCGAGCATCACATCCGGGACGATTCCCTTGGCCTGAATCGAGGCGCCGCTGGGCGTGTAGTAGCGCGCCGTGGTGATCTTCAGCGCAGTTTCGGGCGACAACTGGCGCACCGTCTGAACCGAGCCTTTGCCGAAGCTTTGGGCGCCCATGATGGTGGCGCGCTTGTGGTCTTGCAGCGCGCCAGCGACGATTTCGCTGGCAGATGCCGACCCCTCGTTGACGAGCACGATCAGCGGAACGCGCTTGACCGCCTCGGGCAGCCGGCGCAGCGGGTCGTTGCCGCCGCGGCGCAGGTAGTCGGACGTCGACGCCTTGAAGGTCTGCTTCGAGTCGGGGATCTGGCCGTTGGTCGAGACGACGACCACGTCGCTCGGCAGGAACGCCGCAGAAATCGCGACCGCGCCTTCGAGCAGGCCGCCGGGGTCATTGCGCAGGTCGAGCACGAGGCCCTTGAGGTTGGGTTCCTGCTTGTAGATTTCCTCGAGCTTGCGCGCGAAGTCTTCGACCGTGCGGTCTTGGAACTGGCTGACCCGCAGCCACGCGTAACCCGGCTCCAGGATCTTCGAGCGCACGCTCTGGGTGCGGATCTCTTCGCGAATGATCGTCACGGGGAAACTGCGACTCTCGGTCTTGCGGAACACAGTCAGGACCACCTTGGTGCTGGGTTCGCCGCGCATGCGCTTGACGGCCTGATCGACCGTCAGGCCCTTGACCACGGTGTCGTCGATCTTGGTGATCAGGTCACCGCTCTTCAGCCCGGCACGAAACGCCGGGGAGCCCTCGATCGGGCTGACGACCTTCACCAAGCCGTCTTCCATCGCCATTTCGATGCCGATGCCGACGAACCGCCCAGTGGTCGCCTCGCGGAATTCCTTGAAGTTCTTCTTGTCGAAATACTGTGAGTGCGGGTCCAGGCCGGCAACCATGCCGCCTATCGCGTCGCCGATCAGCTTCTTCTCGTCTACCGGCTCGACGTAATCGGTCTTGATCATGCCGAATACAGCGGCCATCTGCTGCAACTCCTCGAGGGGCAACTGCGCAACGCCATTGCGGGCGGAGGCCTGGAGCTGCATCGTGGTCAGCGCGCCAGCGACGGCGCCGGCAGCGAGCCATCCTGCGACTTTGAGTTTGGCACCCATCAATGACCCCTTGTATTGCCCGTTGGCTGCGTGAATTTGATCCAAAATGATCCTCGGCAATCAGTATATTCCTGAGACCCGGTGTCGGAGTCGGGCAACGTACGAAAGTTGCAGGCGTCCCCCCGGTCCCGGGGATGTCGCAAGCCCGTCGTCAGATGAGATGGCGGACGCGGGGCTCAAGGCCCCGGAGCGGGGGTAAAGAAAGTTGAAGTCGAACCCGACGTGCGGCCAGGTTGCGCTCTGCCCTGGGGCGGCGCTACTTTCTTCCGGAGGGGGTGGACGCGCTGTTGTGGGACGCGAACAATTCGTCAAGCAGCGCATCCGGGATGGCGTCGGGGTTCTCGGTGATCTCGGTCCCGTGCAGTAGCTCGAACGAAGACACCGCCCATCCGCCGGACGAAACTTCCGGACCGTCGCCGTGAGCGACTGCGCCGTGCGGATAGCCGAACTCACCGAACGGTGCCGCGTCGTTGATGCGCCAGATCAGCTTCTTGGCGTTCGCTGATGATTTGTTCCGACCCATGGACACTCCAGGAGCGATTCCGGCCCGAATACGCCGGAGGAGGTTGCCGCAGTTTATGTCAGCCCGGGGCATCATGCAGGCATCCCCCTACTGTGTGGATGCGGCTTCCGATGGATCGACCCTCGGCGGGGTAGACCGCCGAAGTGGCAGTGTCCTGAACCGGATGTGCCGAGCCCGGCTGGAGCGCGCTACTTTCTCTCCCGGATCCCGCGGACGGCCGATTCGGGAGCGAACAACTCATCGAACAGCTCGCCCGCGACGGTGTCGCCGTCTTCGTGGATTTCGGTCCCGCTCAAAAGCTCGAACGAGGACGCCACCCAGCCGCCGTCGGAGACTTCGGGTTGATCTCTGGGGCCGGGAGCCGCGGGGCAGGCATCCAGATCGACGAGCTCGCCCGCAGGGGCGGACTTGCTGATGCGCCAGATGAGATTCATGGGATGTCCTGGAGGTTTGCTCCGCCGGCTGGACATTTCTGGCGTGGTGCCTGCCGGAAGGAACTGGAAGCAACTGCGAGGCCTCATGCTAGGCGGCAGCGCAGAGCTGGCAAACCCCCGTTTCCGGGGGTCGACACACGCGAGCGGAAATGGTGACGTGCACGCTGGTAGGCGTAGGCGCTTCATTGGGGTTGCGATACCCTCTTCGCAGCAAAGCAAGACGCCGCCCTCTCAAGATTTTCTCCGGAGTTACATTCAAGGTCTGTTCATCCCGCTCGGACTTGTCATTTCCTCATGAAAACATCGCTTCGCACCCAGACCGCGACAAAAGGAACGCGAACCGCCGGGACGGCTGTCGCTGGCCCTGATTCGCAAACCCAGGCGAAGAGGCGCTCCAAAAAATCGGCAACGAACATTGCAATTGCGACCGACCTTGCGCCCGCGGTAGCCATCGCATTGCTCGCCAAGACAGATCAGGCTCCCGACGCCCCGGCGCCTGCGCTTCAATGTCTCGCCGCCGGGGTTTCATCGGCCGAGGATGACGGCAAGGTGCGAGTGCAACTCGTCTTCGACAACGGAGCGGTCCTGCCGGTGGAAATGAGCGTCGCCGCCGGTGAGGCATTGTCGACCGGGCTTTCAGAGGAGCTTGCGCCGAAGGAATAGTGGTGCTCTTGGCGACTCGGCATCCTCGCGAAGTCTCTGTCGAACGGTGAACGCAATCGTTCACCGAAGCGAGGTTCTTCACTGCGCATCCCTCGGCATACAGAGCAATAGAAAAGGTTGTCGGAGCGTCGATTCGGCCACATCCCGCCTAAATTTCCAATGTTCTCGTTTCAGAGATGCGCCGAAAATAAGCTCCCAGCCGATCGGCGCACGCCATAAAGGCACTTCCGTTGCCTTGCGCGTGACGGCGGTTGTCCGAACAAGCGCTTGCGGGTCGACGACTCTCGCCTCGATTCTGAGGTGTCACACTTCGCCAGTACCCGAAAGAGTGCCCCCACTCGAAGGCCGATCAGTTCCTAAATTTCAGGACCGCGAACCGCTCCGTTCATGGCGCGCAGAGCACTACTGGACTCACGAGCGGGCCTGTGCCTTAGACATCGATCCTTAACGCGCTCGACTCGCGGAGGCAATGGCTTCGAGGGGCGGGCCAACCAACGCGGAATCTGATCTATGGCTATCAAAGAACTGGTTCGGTCGGCGCTCGAAGGCTTCGGCGTCTCCGTCACTAAAGTCAAGCGCACTCCTTACCAAGAACTATTTGAAGACCCGATTCGCTACAGAGAGACGACGATTGACCTGCTGGGCCGTCCATTCACGGTTGCGGACGGTCGATCGTTCTATTTCAGCTACCGGGAAATCTTCATGCATGAGATTTACCGATTTCAAACCGGCTCGTCCACGCCGCGCATCATCGATTGCGGATCGAATTACGGAACAAGCATCGTCTATTTCAAGAGTGTTTATCCACAAGCCAAGATAACCGGCGTAGAGGCCGATCCCCGCATCTTCTCGCTACTTTCTCGAAACACAACACACCTTGATGTTGAGCTGATCAACAAGGCCGTTTCAAGCAACCGCGATCCGCTGACTTTTTTCAGCGAAGGGTCGGACGGTGGCCGCGCAGGTCACGCCATCGAGGGGAAGGCATCGGTAGTGGTTCCAGCCATGACACTCGATGACCTGATCGACGGACCGGTGGACTTCTTGAAATTGGACATCGAGGGCTCTGAAAACGATGCCATTGCAGCATGCACCAAGCTCAATCTGGTGAACTCAATGTTCATCGAATATCACTCTTTCAGGGACTCGGATCAGGTGCTCGGCGACTTGTTAGGCAAGCTGCGGAATGCCGGGTTCCGCTACTACATTCATCAACAGTTCTGCTCGCCAACGCCGTTAACGGTCGAGGCCCTGCAGCTTGGGATGGACCTCCAGCTGAACATATTCGCAAGACGCGCTGAAAGGCGAACGCCCCTCGCTAAGTAACGACGAACTGTGCGTTAGCCGCGAGACCATGCCGCGCAGCTTCGGGTCAGTGCGCAGAGTCGGGTCGCGGCGCATCAGCGCGTGGAGATGGATTGACAACGCCGCATCGCGCGGTTCCTCGTAGTCCCAGATCATCGACAACAGCCGCTCGCGCGTTGCGTTGTGCATGCCCTTCGGCCGTGCCCAAGGAGACTTGATTCTCATAGGGCCTTCGGTCTATTTCGGTCTACTTTGGCCTACCGGCTGGGCCGACAGGAATCGAGGTACGGCCGCTAACCCGCATGGATACTGGGTTTCACTGAGGGGGTTGCACAAGTTGCCCCCAAAGTGGCCCCAAGGCATTGCGGCTAGTGCGTACCCCTCTGTCAAGGACTGGATTTCGCTTCCGCAATCGCACACGCACGCGCGAGGGTTCGACGCCATTGCTGAGAGCACGCAGCATGAGTCAGCCCGAGCTGGCTGATGATGTCGATCTTCTTGCCACCCGGTGCAACCCCTCCGAGGTCACTCCGCTCGGCTCAATGGGCACGATCCCTATGTGTACCTGAAGGAGGTGCTCGAGCGGCTACCCACGCAGCCCGCCAGCCGCGTCCAGGAGTTGCTGCCGCATCATTGGCAGCCGACGACCACCGCAAGCTGATCGGCCCGGTCGTCGGCAAGGCGTGTTCACCGGACGCATACAAACCTTGGGATTGCGTTGGCGCCGTTCTTGACCAAAGCTCGTTCCAAAGTCCAGCCGCAGCCCTCCGTCCACCAAGGGCTCTGGTCGTCGTCAAATGACCACCCCTTCTGCCAGGACTCGGTCGACGCTCTGGACGGAGGAGATATGTGCTACCTCATTCGCTCTCAATTCGCCATTCAGTCCAGCCATGTCGTGCTGCCTGATCGGGGGTTGTGTCCTGCGAAGAGGGACTCGACGAGAAGCGGCCGTTATATCGACTCTGCTCGGCAGAAGCATGTGCGGGCAAGAGGCCCTCCCCGGACCTGCCACTGTGCCGGAACGTGTTGGCTAGGTGACCGCGTCTAAGACGCCAGGGAAGTGAAACAGCGCAAGGAGACACCATCATGAGCAAGAGAAAAATCTACGCCAGCATCACGATGCTCGCTGCCATGCTCGCATACGGCGGCACCAGTCACGCCGACGAGCAGTTCACGGCGCGGAGCCTCAGGGGAACATTCGGATTTTCCGGCGCAGGCACGCTCCTGGGATTCCCGGCCGCGGTGGTCGGTCTTACCAAGTTCGACGGAGCGGGAAGCTGTGTCATCACGGCTCACTTGAACCTGGGGGGAACGGTGCAACCGCTCAGCTCGACAAGCTGCTCCTATACAGTCAACCACGATGGCTCGGGTTCTCAAGACATCACGTTCGCCGGGCCTTTCGGCCCATTCAGGTCTGACCTTGTGATTGTCAGCGGCAACAAGGAAATTCAATTCATCCTGTCGGATGGATTCGGAGGCAAGACGGTGGCAAGCGGTGTCAGCAAACGGCAGGGGGGCGGGGACTGATCGGGCGCGGGCTAACGCGTGATTGCGGGCCGGCCCGCAAAAAGCGGTGCTTCGCCTGCGGGGCCTTTCGGTTTGTTCCGATTCACTTTGGCATACGGTCTGGTCCCGCCGACAGGAATCGAACCTGTATTTGCCGCTTAGGAGGCGGCCGTTCTGTCCATTGAACTACGGCGAGAGCGGCGCGGATTCTCGCATGCAGCGCGCGGATCGGCCCGAGGCGGGGAGCGGCCGCTACTGCCAGCGCCAGGTCCAGATCAGGTCCAGTGAACTGTCGTCGCCGGACTGCGCGCGCAGCGTGAAGCGCCGGGCGATCCGATAGATCAACTGGAAGCTGCCGGTGGTCGCGTTCAGCCCGCGTTCATAGCCCACATACCAGCGTCTTGACAGCTGCTTGCCGAGCGAGATCACCGTTTCGCGCACGTCGCCGTCGGTCTGGCGCACCGACACGTCGTCGAGCCCGATCGCCCGCGTGAACTCGGTCGTCGGGCCGCCGCCTTCGCCGGCCAGCAGCGCGAGCGCCGCGCGTTGCAGCAGCGCGGTGTCGGTGCGGCCCAGGCCCTCGCTGGCACGGCCCATCACGAGCCAGCTGAGCTTGTCGATCTCGGAGAGTTCTGGCTCCGAGAACAGCCGCACGCGCGGGTTCGCGGCGCTGCCGCTGACCGCCACGCCGACCCGCACATCGGTATTCGGGCGGGTCGCTTCGATGTCGAGCCGCGGGTTCTCGATCGGGCCGTTGAAAGCGATCAGCCCGCGGTCGATGCTCAGCTTCTGGCCGTATGCCGCGTAGGTGCCGTAAACCGCGCTCACCGTGCCGTTGACTGCGAGTCGACCGCCGGGCGAGGTGATGCGCAATTCGCCGCGTAGCCCGGTGTCGAGGCCACGGCCGCGCACGCGCAAATGCTCGCCCAGGGTCACGCGCAGGTCCAGTGCGACGTCGCGCCTCGGCATCGCCGGGCCCCGAGGCGCACTGCCCACGGCATTGCCCGCTGCGGCCACAGCAGCGGGCGAGACCGCGCCCCTGGCGCGCAGCACCTCAACGTCGTCCGACAACGACGGCGCATCGCTGCGGGTGAAATCGATGAGTCCCTCGTCGACGTTGAACTGGCCATCCAGCGCGAGCGTGTTGCGGTCGAGCTGCAACTGCCCGACACCGCTGGCGACGATGCGCCGGTCGACCCGACCGAGCATCTGGAACCGGCTCGCAGTGAGCTTGAGCACCGCCTTCGGTGCTTCGCCGAGACTCGCACTGCCTTCGAGTCCGACGCTGCCACTGCCGGCCTTCGCGCTGAAACGCTCGATCCGCGCGGTGCTGCCCTCCAGCTGGATCGCCACGTTGCCTTCGCTGACGTTCACGCCGAGCAGGAAGTTGCGCACCGAAAGTTGCGTTCCAGCGATCAAACCCGTGTACTCGGGCGCGCCGAAGCGCCCGCCGATGCTCGCGCTGGTGTGCAGTGCGCCGCCGATGCGCCAGCCTGGCGGCACCCAGGTGCCCCAGGTGCCGAGGTCGGCGACGCGCAGTTCGAGCACGCCCTGGATCGGTGTGTCGGCCGCCGGCCAGATCGCTTCGGGGTCGGTGCGGGCCACCACCGCGCCGGCCGCGACGCCGAGTGTCTTGCCGGCCAGGCCCTGGGTGAAGTTCCAGACGCCGTTGTCGGCGCTGAGACCGAGGCGCAGGTCGGTCAGGCCGAGGGCGCGGGTGCCGAGTTCTTCGGTGACCGTCAGGTCGCCGGCACTGCGCTCGATCACGATGTCGGCGCTGAAGTTCGGTGCCGGGGTCGCGGCTGAACGCAGCCGGATGTGGCCGGCAACGCTCAGGTCGCCGCCCCAGCCGAAATCGGGCTGCGCGCGCGCCAGCAACGGCGCGATGCGCAACGGTTCGAGTTCGGCTTCAGCCTCGATCTGTGCGAATCCGCCCGGGCGGCTCGCCGCCTGCCAGGCGAGGCGGCTCCAGCGCACTGCGCCGCCGAGCAGCTCGGCGCGCCCCGGCTGCACCGACGCGCGCAACGGCCCGCCGCCCCAGAGTGCTTCGATCGTCACGTCGCTGGCCCGCAGCAGCGGCGCCGCCACGCCGGGTGCCGCGCCGCCGGCGTCGCTGCGAAGCTCGAGCTGCTGGATTGTGCCGCGCCAGCCGGCCCACGCCGCTGCGGGTGAGCCAATCGGCCCGTCGATGAGGCCGCCTTGCGCTTGCAGCACGGCCAGCGTGCGCGCGCTGCCCGCGGCGGGCGACGACGCGGCGCCGGCCGGGACGGCTTGCACCCACGCAGGCGGCAGCGCCTTCGATTCGGCACGCAGCGACAGGCGGTGCGCTCGACCGGTTCCGTCGAGTTGCAGCTGCACCGATTCGAGCGACGGGCCCGGCCCGGCCGCCTGCACCAAGCCGGCCTGCGTCAACGTCGCCTGCGCTTGGAAAGGGGCGTCGGGCGACGTGCCGAGAGTCCAGCGTGCCTGCGCCTTCTGAACGCTCAGCCGGCCCGCACGCAGCGCATTCGCTTCGAGTTGCCCCGCGGTGGCGAGCGTCGGCCAACGGCCGGTGACGCGGGCTTTCGCGGTCAGCGTGCCGGCCAGCGTGGAGTCGGCGTTGGCCGGCTGGAACAGCCTGAAGACGGGTGCCAGGCGCGCCAGCGCCGGGCCGTCGACGCTGAGGTCCCAGACGTCGCCGGCGCCGTTGCCGGTCGTGCCCAGGCGCCCTTCGGCGCGCAGGTTGTTGCCGTCGGCAGCCAGCGTCAGCAGCGCCGATGCTTGCGCGTTCGCTGCGCTGCGCAGCGTTGCTTCGCCGCGCAGCGGCACACCGGCCAGCAGGCTCTGGGCGATCGTCACCGCGGCCTGGCCGCGCAGCGAGCCCAGCACGTCAGCGAGCGGCCGTTCCGGCATCCCTGCGGGCAGCGTCAGATCGACGTTGCCGTTGCCGTTGAGTCGTGTGTTCGCCTTGCGCCAGGGCGAATCGTCGCGCCCGGGCCACCAGATCGCCGGGTCGAAGTCGACCAGCGTCGCCTGAGCCTTCAGGCCCCAAGGCGCATCGTTCGAGGCTTGCGTCGCGACGCCTGTGAGCGATGCGCGCGCACCGCCGGCCAGCGCCTGCAGCTCGCGCAGCTCGATGCGCTTCGGGCGCAGGCCGGCGTCGAGCTTGAGCTGCACTGCGCGCACGCGACCGCGGTCGGCGAGCTCGCCGGCGAGATCGGCTTGCATGTCGACGGTGCTGCTCGACCAAGCGCCGCCCGCCAGCGCCAGCGGGCCCCTCAGCTGTATCGCCGGGGCGCGGGCGTCGAGCAGCGACGGCTGCAGCGCGCTCAACGTCGCGGCGAGGTTCCAGCGTTCGGGTGTCCACCGGCCATCACCGCGGATGCGGCCGGCGCTCTGCCGAAGCGTGCCGAGCTCGGCATCGAAGGCGCGCAGTTCCAGCAGGCCGGGCTGGTCGGGGCGACCGGCCAGTTCGAGCTTCAGGCTGCGCAGCGGCAGGCGGCCTTCGTTCCAGCGGCCGGCGAGCGCATTCGTCAGGTCGATCGTGACGCTGGCGGGCTGGTCGGCCCCGGTGCTCGTCGCCAGCGCACGGATGGTGAGCGCGGTGGCGGGCGCCGCGCTGCTGAACGCCGCAAGGTCGAGCGCTGTCGTGCTCGCCTGCAGGTCGCCGACCGGCCACGGCGCGAACGGGCGCAGCGTCGCACGCGCGTCGAGCGCCTGCGCCGGCCGCCCGGGCGCCGCTGCAGCGCGCACGGTCGCCTGCAGCAACGGCGCCGCCAGCGGCCCGGTGAGGGTGGCGATTGCACTCCATGCCGGCTGCGCCGCGCTGTCCTGCTGGGCCAGGCCGACCGTTGCGGCAAGCGTCATCGGCGCCGTGGTGGCGATGCGTGCGTCGGCGCTGGCCTGCAGCCGATCGCGGACCAGCGTGAGCTGCTCGATGCGGTGCTCGGTGCCACCGTTCGCGCCCAGATGGACGCGGGCCGCGAGATCGCGCAGCGGCTGATCGCCGAGCGCGCTCGCGTGCAGCTCGGCGATGCGCAGCGATCGCAGATCCAGCTCGATCGGCAGGCGCAGGTCGGCGGGGGGCTGCGACACATGGGTCGTCTTGCCCAGCGCAAGGGTGACATCAGCGCGCGCCACGACCAGCGAATCGATCACGATGCGAAGCGCCAGCGGCGCCGCTGCGCGTTCGACGACCAAACCGCGCCAGCTCACCCCGGTCAGCGTGACCGCGCCGCTGCCACCGGGCAGCTGGATGATGATGCGTTGCGCATCGAAGTCGCCGAGCAGG
>JANMAW010000033.1:0-6370 GCA_031360005.1 Rhizobacter sp. | reverse complement strand
GGGTAGGGCATGCGCCACTGGAAGCCCGCGTCCGCCGTGTGACTGTACTTGCCGAACGACGTGACGACTGCCTGCTGCCCTTCCTGCACGATGAAGAAGCCGCTGCCGAGCCAGATCAGCGCGACGACGCCAGCCACCAGCGCGGCGCCGATGCCGGCATTCTTCATGTCGGGCTGGAAGTTCGGCCCGCCGCCGCCGCTTCCCGAGCCGTTGTTGCGCGGGCTGCCACCCTTGCCCCCGAACAAGCCGCTGAGCTTGCGGTTGAAGTCGCGCCACAGCTCATCGAGATCGGGCGGGCCGTCGCCGCGGCCGCCGCTGTTCAACAGCCAGCCGGCGGCGACTTCACGCGTGCGCGCCCGAAGGCGGGCCAGGTGGCCCTGAAAAAACGTTTGGCTCATGGTCGTGAGAGTGAGTGATGAGGTGCGGGTGGCGCCGACGCTTCGGCTTCGGCGTCGGTCACGCTGTCTTGGGCGCCGTGCACGAGGCGGATGTCATCTGGAGCCGGATCCGCGCGATTCAAGAAGCCGTCGAGCGTGCCTGCGACAGCCTCCGAAAGAATGTCGCGCAGCACGGCCATGCCCTCGCCAGTGAGCGCGCTGATGAACACCCGCGGTACTCGCGCTCCGGCATCGACCTCGAGCAGGTCGCGCAACTCGCGCGGGCGCTGGGTCGGCTCCAACCGGTCGAGCTTGTTGAACACCAGCACTTGCGGAATGCGGCTGGCGCCGATCTCGGCCAACACGCGCAACACCTCGGCCATCTGTTCAGCGAGCACCGGGCTCGCGCAGTCGACCACGTGCAGCAACAGGTCGGCGTCGTTGGCCTCCTGCAGCGTCGCCTCGAACGACTCGATCAGCTTGTGCGGCAGGTCGCGGATGAAACCGACGGTGTCCGACAGCGACACCGAGCGCGCCGCCGAACCCGCATCGGCGAGGTGCAGTTGGCGCGTCGTGGTGTCGAGGGTGGCGAACAGCTGGTCGGCCGCGTACGCGCGGGCGTTGACGAGCGCGTTGAACAACGTCGACTTGCCGGCGTTGGTGTAACCCACGAGCGAGACGCGGAAGGTCTGGTTGCGTTCGCGCGAACGGCGCTGCGTGCTGCGCTGACGCTTCACGCGCTCCAGCTGCTTCTTCACGCCCTTGATGCGCTCGCCGATCATGCGACGGTCGAGTTCGATCTGCGCCTCGCCCGGGCCGCCGCGTGTGCCGATGCCGCCGCTCTGGCGCTCCAGGTGGCTCCAGCGGCGCACGAGTCGCGTCGACAGGTACTGCAGACGTGCCAGTTCGACCTGCAGCTTGCCCTCGTGGCTCTGCGCCCGCTCGCCGAAGATTTCGAGGATCAGCATCGTCCGGTCGGCGACAGCCACACCGAGGTGGCGTTCGAGGTTGCGCTGCTGCGCCGGCGAAAGCGCCTGGTCGAACAGCACCGCTTCGGCCTGGTGGGCCTGCACCAATGCCTTGATCTCGTCCGCCTTGCCCGAGCCGACGAACAGCGCCGCGTCGGGTGCCTTGCGCCGCGCGACGACGCGCGCGACCGCGACGTCACCGGCCGACTCTGCCAGCAAGGCGAGTTCGTCGAGCGTTGCGTCGAAGGCCTTGGCGCCGCCGAAGTCCACGCCGACCAGGATCGCCCGCGCAGGGCCCTGCCGTCCGGTCGGGGCGGTCGAGTCCGTTGAACTCAAGGTGCGAGGCGTCGCGCCGCGGTCAGGCTCATGCCGCCGGCTCGCTCGGTTCGGCCACGTGGAAGTTGACCGCGCGACCCGGCACGACGGTAGAAATCGCGTGCTTGTAGACCATCTGCGTCACGGTATTGCGCAGGAGTACCACATATTGGTCGAAAGATTCGATGTGGCCCTGCAACTTGATCCCGTTGACGAGGTAGATCGAAACCGGAACATGCTCTTTACGCAGCAGGTTCAGGAACGGGTCTTGTAGGAGTTGCCCTTTGTTGCTCACGATATTCTCCGTGATGAAAGTTCCGAAGCGGGCACGTTAACACAGCGATGTCGGCGCAGCGGCGATCCGAGGCAATGCCCCCAGGCAGCCTCGGCGCTCACTCTTTCGTGTCGAACGGGTTGCGCGACGAACGCAGTTCGATGCGCATCGGCGTGCCGGTCAGCTTGAAATGCTCACGGAAGCGCCCTTCGAGAAAGCGCTTGTATGACTCGGTGATGTGGTCGAGCGAATTGCCGTGGATCACGATCAACGGCGGGTTCATTCCGCCCTGGTGGGCGTAGCGCAGCTTCGGCCGAAATGCACCGGCGCGCTTCGGCGCCTGATGCTCCACCGCCTCCTGCAGCAGCCGCGTCAGCACCGGCGTAGGCATCTTCTTGATCGCCGAGGCATGGGCGTCGGCGATCGCTTTCCAGACCGGGCCGAGGCCCTGGCGCTTGATGGCCGAGATGTGCAGCACCGGCGCGAACTTCAGGAACGCCAGCCGCTGCTCGATCGAGCGCTGCAGCGTCTGCTTCTGGTAGTCGTCGACCGCGTCCCACTTGTTCACCGCCAGCGCGACCGCGCGGCCGCTCTCGAGGATGTAGCCGGCGATGTGCGCGTCCTGGTCGGTCACTCCCTGGGTCGCATCGAGCAACAGCAGCACGACATTGGCATCGGCGATCGCCTGCAAGGTCTTGATGACCGAGAACTTCTCGATCGCCTCGAACACCTTGCCCCTGCGGCGCAGCCCGGCCGTGTCGATCAGCTCGAACTTCTGCCCGTTGCGTTCGAACGGCACGGTGATCGCGTCGCGCGTCGTGCCGGGTTGATCGAACGCGACCAGCCGCTCCTCGCCGAGCCAGGTGTTGATCAGCGTCGACTTGCCGACATTCGGACGCCCGGCCACAGCCAGGCGAATGGGCGAGCCTTCGGCGGGTTCTTCATCGTCTTCTTCATCGAACTCGAAATGCGCAAGCGCCGCGTCGGTCAGGCTGCGGATGCCCTGCCCGTGGGCCGACGAGATCGGGTGCGGGTCGCCCAGGCCGAGTTCGAAGAATTCGGCCAGCAGCGGCGATTCCTGCATGCCTTCGGCCTTGTTGACCGCGAGCACGACCTTCTTGCCGACGCTGCGCAGGTAGCGCGCGATGTCGTGGTCCTGCCCCGAGACACCGGAACGCACGTCGACGACGAAGATCACCGCGTCGGCCTCGGCCACCGCCTGGCGCGTTTGTTTTGCCATCTCCTTCACGATGCCGGTCGGGCTGTCGGGCTCGAAGCCGCCGGTGTCGACGACGATGAACTCGTGCTCGCCGCTGCGCCCGTCGCCGTAGTGGCGATCGCGGGTGAGACCGGAGAAATCGGCAACGATCGCGTCGCGGCTCTTCGTCATCCGATTGAACAGCGTCGACTTGCCGACGTTGGGCCGGCCCACGATCGCGATGACCGGCTTCATCGGCGCCTTCGCTGCGAAGCCGCTACGGGCGGAAGGCGAACAAGCCGCCGCTGCGCGTGACGACCAGCATCGTCCTGCCCGCGGCCACCGTCACCGCGACGATCGCGCTGCCGTCGGTAGGCAGGCGCAGCTGGGCTTCGCCGGTGTCGCGCGCGAGCCAATGCACGGTGCCGTCGGCATCGCCGAACACCACCGTGGTGCCGATGCTCAGCGGCGCGCTCAAGCCTCGGTACATCAGCTTGTCGGAAGTCCAGGCAATGTCGCCGCTCGGGATCTTCCAGGCGGTGATGCGGTCCGACGCGTCGGCCGCGAAGACGAACTGCTCGTCGGCCGCGACGCCATCGGTGCCGCCGACATTCTTGCTCCACAGGGTCACGCCGCGCTCCGCATTCACACAGCCGACCGCGGCTTGAAACGAGCGCGCACAGACCACATCGCCCACCCGGGCGGGCGGCCCGACCAGATCCGCCAGGCGCTCGATTTCATTGGCACCGCGCGGGGAGCCCACCGCCACATCCCAGCGCACGCTGCCGCGCAACGGATCGAGGCCGGCCATGCGCGGGCCTTGCCCGACCACCAGCGTGTCCTTGAACGCGGCCAGCACGCCGGCCTGCGCCAGCGTCAGCGGATCCCCGGGGCGCTGCAGCATCCAGAGCTTGCGGCCGTCGACCGCGTCGAAGGCTTGCACCGCACGGTCGACGCCGAGCACGAAGACGCGCTCGCCGGCCACCAGTGGCGCGGTCGTCACGCGCGCGCCGAGCGGCTTGCGCCACTTGACCTGACCCTGTTCGAAGACGACCAGCTCACCGTCGCGCGTGACCACCGCCGCGAAGCGGCCGTCGCTGCCAACGCCGGCACTGAGCCTGGCCCCGGCACTCGCACGCCAGACCTCGCGGCCCGATTCGGCGTCGAGCGCGAGCACCGTGCCATCGTTGCCTGCGACGGTGAAGACATCGCGGTTCACGGCGACCGCAAGCGGGAACTGCACGCGTTCGATGCGCTGGCTCCATGCCAGGCTGCCGCCGATCTTCGGCACCAGCGGCTCGAGCGGCTGCGGCTTGGGCTTGCTGCTGCTCGCGCAGCCGACGGCGAGTGCCACGGCAGCCAGCAACGCGATCGTGCGCGACGCGACGCGCGCGATCGGATCCGGTGCCGTCATCGGGCCGCCTCGGCAGGCTTGGTGGCGTCGGTCGGCGCAGCGCCTAACGCGGTGAGCTTGGCGTCAATCAGCCGCCGATAGTCGACCTTCGGATCCATCGCTTGCCAGGCCTTGGTGTACGAGGCCTTCGCGTCGTCCGCTTTGCCCTGCGCAAGCAAGACATCACCGCGCCGGTCGGCCACCAAGGGCGCGAATTCGGCGGCGGTCGCAGCGTCGAGCTGCTTGAGCGCCTCGTCATACTTCTTCTGGTCGAGCAGAATGCCCGCGGCGCGCAACCGTGCGATCGACCGGTACTCGACTTCGGCCGCATTGGCGCCGACCCACGCGAGCGTCGCCAGCGCTGCATCGGCCTGGCCCTTGTCGAATTGCAACTTCGCCGCCAGCAGGCCGCCCTGCTCGGTGAATGCGGTGCGCGGATAGCGCTCCTTCATGTCGGCGAAGACGCGCCCGGCCTGATCGGCGTCACCGGCTTGGGCGGCCTTGTCGAGCTGGTCGAACATCGAGCCCGCCTTGACGGCCTGGTCGCGCTGCCACCACTGCCAGCCATTCCAGGCCGCAAACGATCCCAGCACCGCGATCAGCAGCCAGGTGATCAGGTTGCCGTACTGCTTCCAGAATGCTTTCAGCTGGTCGAGCTGTTCCTGTTCTTCGAGATCGAAATGGGTGGCCATTGAAGAGGGGTTCCGCAGGGGAATTTCGGGGGAAGGCGAGATTATGGGGTGCGCAGATCGGCCGCCCAGACCGCGGCATCGGCCAGCGCAACACAGCGTTGCGGCACGCCAGGATCGCGCAGCGACTTGATGGCGACCTCGCCGCGCGCCAGTTCATCGTCACCGAAGATCAGCGCAAAGCGCGCCCCGCAGGCATCGGCGCGCTTGAACTGGGCCTTCATGCCGCCCCAGGCATCGCTGGCGGCAGCGTGCATCAACACCGAGACGCCGGCCGCGCGCAGCGTTTCGCAGGTGGCAATGGCCGGCATCGAGGCGTCGGCCGACTGCACCACGGCAAAGGCATCGGGCGCGACGATGGGTGCCGGCACGCCGACTTCCTCGAGCAACAGCAGCATGCGTTCGATGCCCATGCCCCAACCCACCGCTGGTGCGGGCTTGCCGCCGAGTTGCTCGATCAGCGGGTCGTAGCGCCCGCCCGCACACACGGTGCCTTGCGCGCCGAGCTTGTCGGTGACCCACTCGAAGACGGTGAGGTTGTAGTAGTCGAGACCGCGCACCAGACGCGGGTTGATCCGGTAGGCGAGGCCCACCGCGTCGAGCAGCCCACGCAACCCGTTCAGGTGCTCGAGCGACGCCTCGCCCAGGTGATCGATCAGCTTCGGCGCCGCGTCGACGAGTGCCTGCATCGACGGGTTCTTGGTGTCCAGGATCCGCAGTGGGTTGCTGTGCAGGCGGCGGCGCGCGTCATCGTCGAGTTGCCCGGCGTGCCGCTCGAAATACGCGATCAGCGCCGCGCGATGCGCGAGGCGTTCGGCCGGTTGGCCCAGGCTGTTGAGCTCCAGGCGCACATCGCGGCCCTCGACCAGGCCGAGTTCCTTCCACAGCGCGCGACACATCAGGATCAACTCGGCATCGACGTCCGGCCCCTTGAAGCCGAGCGCCTCGGCGCCGACCTGATGGAACTGGCGATAGCGGCCCTTTTGCGGACGTTCGTGACGGAACATCGCGCCGATGTAGAACAGGCGCTTGCCGCCATCGCGAAGGAACGAGTGTTCGGTCATCGCGCGCACCACGCCGGCGGTGTTCTCGGGACGCAAGGTCAGCTTGTCGCCGTTCATCGCATCCTCGAACGAGTACATCTCCCTCTCGACGA
>JANMAW010000653.1:0-2169 GCA_031360005.1 Rhizobacter sp. | reverse complement strand
GCGTGATGGACGTGTTCCGCGAAGCGACGTGGGAAGAAGCGCTGGCCTTCGCCGGCGGCACCTTGAAAGCCATCCGCGACACGCATGGCAGACGAGCGCTGGCCGGCTTCGGCTCGGCCAAGGGCAGCAACGAAGAGGCGTATCTTTTCCAGAAGCTGGTGCGCACGGGCTTCGGCAGCAACAACGTCGATCACTGCACGCGCTTGTGCCATGCCTCTTCTGTCGTCGCGCTGCTGGAAGGCATCGGCTCCGGCGCGGTCAGCAACCCGGTGATGGACGTGATGCAGGCCGAGGTCGTGATCCTGATCGGCGCCAACCCGACCGTGAACCATCCTGTGGCGGCGAGCTACATCAAGAACGCCGCCAAGGCCGGCACCAAGCTGATCGTGATGGACCCGCGGCGCTCCGAGCTTTCGCGCATCGCCCATCGCTTCTTGCAGTTCAAGCCCGACACCGACGTGGCGATGTTGAACGCGCTGATGCATGTCATCGTCCACGAGGGCCTGGTCGATGCGGCGTTCATCGCCGAGCGCACCACCGGCTACGAAGAGCTGCGCAAGAACGTCGAGGGCTACAGCCCGGAAGCGATGGCGCCGATCTGCGGCATCGACGCCGAGACGCTGCGTGACGTGGCGCGGCTGTACGCGCGCTCCAAGGCCTCGATGATCCTGTGGGGCATGGGCATCAGCCAGCATGTGCATGGCACCGACAACGCGCGCTGCCTGATTGCGCTGTCGCTGATGACGGGGCAGATCGGGCGGCCCGGCACGGGCCTTCATCCGCTGCGTGGCCAGAACAATGTGCAGGGCGCGTCCGATGCGGGGCTGATCCCGATGATGCTGCCCGACTACCAGCATGTGACCAGCGCTGATGTGCGCGAGCGCTTCGAGCAGGCGTGGCAGTTGACCCCCGGCACGCTCGACGCGCAGCCGGGTCTCACGGTCGTCGAGGTGATGGAGTCAATCCTCGCGGGTGGTGTGCGCGGGATGTACGTCATGGGCGAGAACCCCGCGATGTCGGATCCGGACGCCAACCACGCGCGAGATGCACTGGCCGCCTTGGAGCACCTCGTCGTGCAGGACATCTTCCTCACCGAGACCGCGTACCTGGCCGACGTGATCCTGCCCGCCGGCGCCTTTGCCGAGAAGACGGGCAGCTTCACCAACACCGACCGCCTGGTGCAGATCGGCCGCCAGGCGATCGACCCACCCGGCGATGCGCGGCAAGACCTGTGGATCATCGAGCAGATCGCCAACCAGCTCGGCTGCGACTGGCACTACGGGCATGTGTCCGAAGTCTTCGACGAGATGCGGCACACGATGCCGAGCATCGGCGGCATCACCTGGGAGCGGCTCGAGCGCGAGCACGCGGTGACCTACCCGTGCATGGCCGAGGGCGACCCGGGGCAGAGCGTGGTCTTCACCGACACCTTCCCGCGCGAAGGCGGCAAAGCGCGCTTCGTGCCCGCCGACATCATCCCCGCGGCCGAGCGGCCCGACGCCGAGTACCCTCTCGTGCTGATCACTGGTCGCCAGCTCGAACACTGGCACACCGGCAGCATGACGCGCCGTGCGTCGATGCTCGACGCGATCGAGCCCGATCCGACGGCGCTGATCCATCCGCTCGACCTCGACGCGCTCGGCGCGCAACCCGGCGACCTGGTGACGATCGCGTCGCGTCGCGGCACCGTTTGCCTGTACGCACGCGCCGACGACGGCATGCCGCGCGGCGCGGTCTTCGTACCGTTTTGCTACTACGAAGCGGCGATCAACACGCTGACCAACTCGGCGCTCGACCCGTTCGCGAAGATTCCGGAGTTCAAGTACTGCGCCGTCAAGGTCACGCTCGGGGGCGAGGCGCCGCAGCAGAGCAGTTACGGTGGTGGGCAGTTGTTGGCGCGCGCGCCCGGCTGACCCCTTTTCCTGTTCAGACTGCGCCACGTCCCCCGTTCGGGCTGAGCTTGTCGAAGCCCTTCGACAAGCTCAGGGCGAACGGACGCGGGTCAGCGCTTGGGAGCCGCCTGCAGCAACTGGCTCAGCTGCTCCGCATAGAACTTGGCGCGCCCCGTCGTGCCATGCCCGCTCGTGTCCTCACTCGCGGCAATCAGGTGCAGCTTCGCCCCCGGCACCCGCTTCAACTCGCGCTCCATCAAGCCGGTTTCGGGCGGGT
>JANMAW010000656.1:0-1847 GCA_031360005.1 Rhizobacter sp. | reverse complement strand
CCATGGAGTAACTTCTTGGGTCGCCGGGCCGATTTGCCGGGTTATTCCTCAAAGTACTCCGAAGTCCGTCGGATTTCAAGAGATGCCCCGAGATCGCGTCGGACAACAAAAAAGCCCTAGAGCGTTGATTCTCAGGGGCTTTTCGGACTTTCTGGGACTTCTTTGGACCCTGGGTAAACCCTGGGATTCAACCTACTGGTGGCCTGGGGCGGAATCGAACCACCGACACGCGGATTTTCAATCCGCTGCTCTACCAACTGAGCTACCAGGCCGTGAGCCGACGATTATAGCCGACGGTTCTTCGGCCGCTCTCATATCCCGCCGCCGCGCTTGTTGCGCGACAGGTCGACGCCGAGCTGCTTGAGCTTGCGGTACAGGTGGGTGCGCTCCAGGCCGGTCTTCTCGGCGACGCGCGTCATGCTGCCGTTCTCCTGCGCGAGGTGAAACTCGAAGTAGCTCTTCTCGAACGCATCGCGCGCCTCGCGCAGCGGGCGGTCGAGGTCGAAGCTCTGCTCGGCCTGCGGGCCGAGCATCATCGGCGTGGTCGGCAGCATCGCGCCGCCGGTCATCGCGGCTTCGACCGTCAGGCTGTTCTCGCCCGCGTTGTGGTGCGGCGAGTTCGGCTGCGCCGCCGCGCGCGACGCCGGCTTGGCCAAGCCCTGCTCGACGGCGCGCAGCAGCTTCTGCAAGGTGATCGGCTTCTCGAGAAAGGCCATCGCGCCGAACTTGGTCGCCTCGACGGCCGTGTCGATCGTGCCGTGGCCGCTCATCATGATGACGGGCATCGTCAGCATCGAGGTCGCGCCCCACTCCTTCAGCAGCGTGATGCCGTCGACATCGGGCATCCAGATGTCGAGCAGCACGAGATCGGGGCGCAGCCGGTCGCGGCAGGCGCGTGCCTGCGCCGCGTTCTCCGCCAGCTCGATGGTGTGACCCTCGTCGGCAAGGATTTCGGAGAGCAGGGCTCGGATGCCCAGTTCGTCGTCGACAACAAGAATGGTGGCCATGAGTGCTCAGTGCGCGCCGGAAGCGGCCGGGGTGCCGTGTGAATCTGGAACAACTGCCGCAGAAAGGGAGGCGCCGGCGCCCGGTGCGAATTTCGCGAATGATAACGAGACTTGCGCGCCGCGCGGCAAACCGCCCGCTGCGTCGCCTTCGACGCCGGTGCCGAGGTTGACGATCCGCACCCGCGCACCATGTTCGTCGGCGATCTTCTTGACGACCGCCAAGCCCAGCCCGGTGCCCTTGCTCTTGGTCGTCACGTAGGGCTCGAAGGCGCGCTTGAGCACCTTGTCGGAAAAGCCCGGGCCGTTGTCGATCACCTGCAGGCGCACCGCGCGCAACTCGCCCTGTTCGGTGCGCGCGACCGCGGTGCTGATGCGCACCCGGCCGTCGGGTTGGTCGGCGACGGCGTCGAGGGCGTTCTGCACCAGGTTGTGGATCACCTGACGCAACTGCGTGCTGTCGCCGACGATCTGCGGCAGCGCCGGCGCCAAGTCGGCGTGCAGCTGGCCGGCCTCCTGCGCTGCGCCGTTCAGACCCAGCACATCCGACACAAGTGCGTTCAGGTCGATCGGGATCAGGTGCGCGGCCGGCAACCGGGCGTAGTCGCGAAACTCGTTGACCAGCGTCTTCATCGCCTGCACCTGGTTGACGATGGTCGCGACCGAGCGCGCCAGCATCGCCTGATCGGTGCCTTCGAGCTTGGGCCCGAGCTTGTGCTGCAGCCGTTCGGCCGAGAGCTGGATCGGCGTCAGCGGGTTCTTGATCTCGTGCGCGAGCCGGCGCGCGACCTCGCTCCAGGCCTCGCTGCGCTGGGCCGAGACGAGCTCGGTGATGTCGTCGAA
>JANMAW010000598.1:0-6915 GCA_031360005.1 Rhizobacter sp. | reverse complement strand
CTGATGGGTTATGTGCGCGTGGCCGGCGGTCGAGTGCAGTGGCAGGGCCGCGACATGACGAACGCGGCACCCGAGCGGATGGCGCGTCTGGGCATCGGCTATGTGCCGGAGGGCCGCGGCATCTTCCCGAACCTGTCGGTGCGCGAAAACCTGCTGATGACGGCGCGCGCCGGCGTCGACGGCAGGCAGGATTGGACCTACGAGCGCGTTCTCGCGATCTTCCCGCGCCTTGCCGAACGCCTCAGCCATGGCGGCCAGCAGCTCTCGGGCGGCGAGCAGCAGATGCTCGCAATCGGCCGCGCGCTGCTGACGAACCCGCAGTTGCTGATCCTCGATGAAGCGACCGAAGGCCTGGCGCCGCTGATCGTCGCCGAGATCTGGCGCGTGGTCGGCGCGATCCGCGCCACCGGCATCAGCACGCTGGTCGTCGACCGCAACTACCGCGCGGTGCTGGCGCACACCGACCGCGCGGTGGTGCTCGAGAAGGGTCGGATCGTGATGGCTGGCGCCTCGGCCGAGTTGGCGCTGGACCACGCCGCGCTGGCACAGTGCCTGGGCGTGTGAGGGCATCAACTTGTAAAGCGGGCCGTGACGCGCAAGCGCTTGTAGACTGGCGGCCACCACGCAGCCATCGAAAGCCACCGCATGATTCTCGAACTCGCCGACATCCGCATCGCGCCCGGCAAGCAGGCCGAATTCGACGCCGCCATCCAGCGGGGCATCGAGACCGTCGCCTCCAAGGCCACCGGCTTTCGCGGCTACAAGGTCAACAAGGGCATCGAGTCGCCCGAGCGCTATGTGCTGATGATTTATTGGGACACGCTCGAGAACC
Organism: Rhizobacter sp.; assembly: GCA_031360005.1. Lineage (GTDB taxonomy): Bacteria > Pseudomonadota > Gammaproteobacteria > Burkholderiales > Burkholderiaceae_C > LMDS01. The sequence goes on along the minus strand of JANMAW010000598.1, from coordinate 6,083 downwards.
ACACCGTCGACTTCCGCCAGGGCCCGCTGTTCCCGCAGTGGCGCGCGATCGTCGGGCCGTTCTTCGCGGCGCCGCCGGTCGTCGAGCACTTCACGCTGCTCGCGCAGACGGCCTGAGACTCATCGCATGAATTCATCGTTGCTGCGGCGCGCTGCCGCAGGCATCGCCTGTGCAGCGGCGACGGCCATCGCGTTCGGCGCGGGCGCGCCGTTGAAGATCACGCCGATCGTCTTTACCGAACGTGTGCTTCCGAACGGCCTGCAGGTCATCGCGGTGCCCAGCAGCACGAGCCCGACGGTCAGCGTGCACGTCTGGTACCACGTCGGCTCGAAGGACGATCCCACCGGCCGCTCCGGCTTCGCGCATCTCTTCGAGCACCTGATGTTCAAGAGCACGCGGCACTTGAAGAGCGAGCAGTTCGACCGCCTGACCGAAGACGTCGGCGGATCGAACAACGCGTTCACCAGCGACGACGTGACGGCGTACCACGAGGTCGTGCCGTCGAACCATCTTGAGGTGCTGCTGTGGGCCGAGGCCGAGCGCATGTCGAACCTCGACGTCATCGAGGCCAACTTCGTGTCGGAGCGCGCGGTGGTCGAGGAAGAATTCCGCCAGCGCATCCTCGCGTCGCCCTACGGCCGTTTCGCGAACGCGATCTCGCCGGCCGCGTACCAGGTGCACCCGTACAAGCGCCCGAGCATCGGCAGCATCGAGGACCTGGAAGCCGCCACGCTCGCCGACGTGGCGGCGTTCCACGCCACCTACTACCGCCCCGACAACGCCACGCTGGTGGTGGCCGGCGACTTCGATCCGAAGCAGCTCGATGCGTGGGTCGATACCTACTTTGCACGCGTGCCCCGTCCTGACACGCCGTTGCCGCGCGTCAGCGCAGACGAGCCAGCATGGACGAGCGACCGCAGCGCAGCGGTGACCGGACCGAAGGTGCCGCTGCCGGCGGTCGCGCTGGTCTGGCTCGCGCCACCCGTCACCAGCACAGACGCGCCGGCGTTGCAGATTGCTTCCGCGCTGTTGAGCGGCGGCGAATCGTCGCGGCTGAACCAGTCGCTCGTGTACCGCCAGAGAATCGCCAGCCAGGCCGGCTTCGAGGCTGACTTGCGCGCCGGGCCCGGCCTGCTGACCGCCTCGGCCATCGCCGCCGGCGGCAAGCCGCTGGCGCAGGTCACGCAGGCGCTGCTCGCCGAGGTGCAGCGCCTGGCCCGCCAACCGGTATCGGCGGCCGAGCTGACGAAGGTGAAGACGCAGCTGCTCACCGGCGCATTGCTGGCGCGCCAGACACCCGACGGCCTGGCCTCCGCGGTGGCCGAAGCCGCAGTGCTCGATGGCAGCGCAGCGAAGGTCAACACGCGCCTGGTGGCGCTGCAGGAGGTGACCGCGGCCGACGTACAACGGGTCATGCGCCGCTATGTGGCCGGGGCGCATCGGGTGACCGTGCAGTACACCCAAGAGCGCACGCAAGCAGGGGACGCGAAATGAATGCGCTGCAGATCCGCTCGGCGCTCACGCGCGCCGTGCTCGGCGTTTGCGTCGGCGTCGTCACGTTGCCGGCGGCGCGGGCCCAGGCGTTCGACACGGCGCCGCAACCCGGCGCACCCCGCCCGCTGAGCATCGCAGCGCCGGTCGAGCAACGGCTGCCGAACGGGCTGCGCGTGGTGCTGGCCGAACGCCGCGGTGTGCAGCTCGTGACGGCGCAGCTGCTCGTGCTCTCGGGCAGCGAGGCGGATCCAACGACGCGCGCCGGACTGGCCTCGATGACCGCGGGGCTGCTGACCAAGGGCACCGCGAAGCACAGCGCGTCGGCTCTGGCCCGCGCCGCCGAATCGCTCGGCGGCGCGCTGGAGAGCGGCGCGGCCTGGCACCAGTCGGAGGTCGCGATCACCGTCAGCGTGCCCAGGCTAGACGAAGCGCTAGCGCTCGTCAGCGAAGCCGTCCGGCACCCGAGTTTCGCGCCGGCCGAACTCGACCGCCTGCGAGTGCAGTCGCTGGATGAGCTGAAGGTGGCCTACGCCAGGCCCGGCACGCTAGCCCTGCTGGCGGCGCAGCATCTGTTGTTTGGCAACGGGGCCTATGGGCATCCGGCGGGCGGCACACCGGCATCGCTGCAGCGCATCACGCGCGCCGATCTGCTCGCGCTGCACGCCGAGCACTATCGGCCCGACAACGCGGTGCTGGTGCTTGCCGGCGACATCGACGCCGCTGCGGCGCTGGCGCTCGCGCAGCGCCACTTCGGTGACTGGAAGGCGGCGCTAGGTCGCATGCCGGCGGCCGCGCCGGCTTGGTCGGTCGGCAGCCCGCTGCCGCAGACGACGGCAGTGATCGACATGCCGCAGTCCGGTCAGGCCGCCGTTGTTCTGGCCGTGCCGCTGCCACCGCTCGGCGCCGAACGCGCCGCCGCGGCGGTGATGAACTCGGTGCTCGGCGGCGGTTTCTCGTCGCGCCTGAACCAGGAAATCCGCATCAAGCGTGGCCTGAGCTATGGGGCCGGCAGCCGGCTCGACGCCCGCCGCGCCGGCGGCCTGCTCGGGCTGGTGGTGCAGACCAAGAACGAATCGGCCGCCGAAGTGGCGGCGCTGCTTCACGGCGAGCTCGACCGGCTGGTTGCGGCGCCCGCCGGCGACGACGAGCTGACCGCGCGCAAGGCCACGCTGATCGGCGACTTCAGCCGCAGCGTCGAAACCACCGCGGGGCTGGGATCGGCGCTCCAGTCGCTGATCGTGGCGGGCCTGCCGCCGGCCGAGTTGCGCACGCGCATCGATGCGCTGGCAGCGGTGACCGCCGCCGATGTGCAGCGCTTCGCCGCCGCGAACCTCGGGGCGGCGCAGCGGCGCGTCGTCGTCGCCGGCGAGGCGGCTCGATTCGCCGACGCTCTGAAGGCCGCGGCGCCAGCCGCGGTCATCGTGCCGGCGGGTGCACTCGACCTGGAGCGCAGCGACGGTCTGGGCGCTCATTAAGGGCCGATTGACGGACCGAAAACACAATCCCTTGACCATCCCGGTACTGGAATGCGCGCGAGGGGCTGAATACTGGGACAATCAACACCCAGCCGTGACTGCCCCCAAGGCATCCCGGTCGTTTGTGTTCATTTTTCAGGGACCGCCAATGGCCACCCGTCGCCCATCTTCCCCTGTTGTTTCAGACACCACTCAAAAGCTGCGCCAGACCCAGGCCGAGTACGTCGCTGCGCGACCCGCGGGCGAACCGGGCGTCAAGCCGATGATGTCGAGCTCGAAGATGTATGTTTGCCGGCGCTGCCAAGCCAACTTCAAGACCGGCGATGGCAAGCCGGATCCGCGCCTTCCGGGCCTGGGCAAGTGCAACAAGTGCCTCGCGGCTGCGACGGCCGCACTGGCCGCCTGAAGCGGGCTGGTTCGCCCGCCTTCGAGCTTCAGCAGGTGAGCAGCGACGAGCGATTGCGAATCGCTTCCTGGGCCTTGCTGATCGCGTAGGCGAGCGCATCGGCGGCCGATTCCCAACGGTGCCCGCATGCCAGGCTCTCATCGCGCAGCGCTTCGCGCGGAACCCCGGGCACACCCTTGACACGCTGCACGATCATCGCGGCGGTGTAGCCATCGCCCATCGGTCCTTCCAGAGCGCCTGCAAAGATTCGGTAGTCGCCCACGTTGCGTTCGTCGAAGTGCATTTGATTGCTCCAGCCGGCGCTGCTGCCTGCCATGGCGCGAATCATTGACCTTTGAATCCGCGCGCGCCATCCATCTGATGGGGGAGAGGGTAAGAGACGTCCGAGCTGGTGATGATGCTCTCTTCGGCGACGCCCGGGCGGTTGCAATCTCTCAATGCATGGGGATCAACCCCTAGGGCGAGGCGCGCCGAGGCCGCATCGAATGGCTTTCAAACGCATCGACACCGCGGGCGACTATTCGTGGGTATCGGAACGGGTGGACAAGTCCGACTCGTTCGAAAACCCCGGCAGCAACCTCACCCGCCTTGCTTGGGTCGCTTGCCGGGGTTCTTCTTGCGCGTCGACTTGCCTCGTTCGAGACTGCGCTTCTGACCGGTTGGCTTGGTCTGCGGAATGGGCGTTGGAGCCTTCGGCCCGTTGTCGGTCTTGTTGGTCATCGTCGACTCCTGGAGATTGCAGCGTTCAGTGGATCATAGCCGCGCCGTTTGCGCGGCACGTCGTCCTGGGCAATGTTCCTGAGCGGCAGCCCCGACCCTCGAAACCCGCGTCCAACGCATGCCCGGCGCATCGTCGGAACCCATTGCCGATCGTGAATGCGCTCACCTGACACTTGACGCTCGCCCAATCGCCCGGCGTGCCGTCTTCGCGACCAACTGAAACACTCAACGGCTTCGTTCCCGAGTGCAACTCGTCGAGAGATTCCCACCCGGCCTGCAACAACGCGTGACCATGTCACACCCGAGTTGCTGCGGCGCCGGCCGCTGCAAGGCGGCACCGAGGAGATCGGCCCACGGATGGGTACGCACACCGCCGGCCCTGTCCGCCGGTTCGATTGTTTGTTGGCTCGGACGGCGTCACAGTTGCTTGCCGGAGGTACATCTGCGAACACCCGCCGCGCTCGCATCGGCGACGATGCACGAATGCGAGATTTCGAAGCCTCGACGCTGTGGTGCGTCAGCGAGTTTGAACGTGTCCGCGTGCGCACCGGCAGCAGCGGTTTCGCGCGCCTAACCGAAGCCAGCGTTCTGCCGACGACCCTTCTCGCCGACTTGCGCCGCCTCGACGCCGATGGCGCCAGTGACGACGCACTCGCGGTAGTCGCTGCCTGCATGCGCCATCGCGAACCGGCGCTGTTGTGTCTGCAGGTCGAGGGCCTGGTGTGGCCGGTCACGCTGTTCCCGTCGGAGATGCTCTACCACTCGCCGCGCGACATCGCGCAGGCGAGCCCCGGGGCACTTGCGCGCGCGACGCTGTTGAGCGCGGAGCCGCCGGGCGTTCGTGCGCCCGGCTACTGGATGCAGGAACGCGCCGCGAACGCCGATCCCTACCGACCGCTGGCACCACTGCTGTGGTCACTCGCGATCGACGGCCCGCGCGCGACCCTGCTGGCCGAGATCGCGGGCACCGCGGCCTACCGGGCGCTGAAGAGCCCGGCGGCCGAAGGTTTGGCGCTGAGCGGCGCTATGGGTTCGGCCGGCGAACGCCTGCGGCGCGAGACCGTGTCGCTGCGCACCATCTGCGGCTGGCCGGGGATGAGCGTCGAGCGCGCGAGCCGGCTGCTCAACGCGCTCTACCTGAACTCGGCGCTGCTCGCGACGCGCGGCCATCCGGCGGCGCGCGCCGTGCCGCGCGAGTCGTCGCGCGAGTCCGCAGCGCGGCGCTGACAAACCCGCAGTCGCCCAGCGCGCGTGGTCAGCCGATCTCGTGCACGCGGTGGCACGCGACACGCTGCCCGCCGCCCAGGTCTTCGAGAAGCGGCACATCGATCCGGCAGCGCTGCACCGCGAACGGGCAGCGCTTGTGAAACGTGCAGCCGTCGGGCGGGTTCAGCGGCGACGGCAATTCGCCGGTCAACACCTGGCGCGTCTGCCGCGCCGCCGCGTCGATGCGCGGCGTGCTTGCCAGCAGTGCGCGGGTGTACGGGTGGCGCGGCGTAGCGAACAGCGTGAGCTTCGGCGCCTGCTCGACCACCTTGCCGAGGTACATCACCAGCACCTCGTCGGCGATCAGTTCGACCACCGCGAGGTTGTGCGAGATGAAGACGTAGGCGACCCGGGTTTCGTCCTGCAGGTCCATCAGCAGGTTCAGCACCTGGGCCTGGATCGACACGTCGAGCGCCGACACCGGCTCGTCGAGCACGACGATCGCAGGTGCAAGCATCAGCGCGCGCGCGATCGCGACACGCTGGCGCTGCCCGCCGGAGAACATGTGCGGATAGCGCGCGTAGTGCTCGGGACGCAGGCCGACACGCGCCATCATCGCGCCGGCGCGTTCGGTGCGCGCCGCCTTGCTTGTCGGCGTGTTGATGACGAGCGGCTCCTCTAGCGCGAGGCCGACCTTCTTGCGCGGGTTCAGGCTCGCGAACGGGTTCTGGAAAACCATCTGGACCTGCTGGCGCAACTGCCTTCGCAGCGCCGCGTCGGCG
>JANMAW010000584.1:0-1556 GCA_031360005.1 Rhizobacter sp. | reverse complement strand
GATGAGGAAGGCAACCCCGAACTGAAGCTGCGCGTCTTCGTGCAGGGCGGTGGCTGCTCGGGCTTCCAGTACGGTTTTACCTTCGACGAGATCGTCAACGACGACGACACGCAGATGAGCAAGAACGGCGTCACGCTGCTGATCGACGCGATGAGTCTGCAATACTTGGCGGGCGCCGAGATCGACTACAAGGATGATCTCCAGGGTGCTCAGTTCGTGATCAAGAACCCGAACGCTACGACGACGTGCGGGTGCGGGTCGAGCTTCTCGGCTTGAGCGTTGTTGCGCTTTGCCGCCAAAGCCGCCTTCGGGCGGCTTTTTGCTGACGGCATGTCGCTCAGCGCGCTGGGTACAACGCGCCCAGCACCCGCGGACCGGCGGCGCCGGTGACACCGGCAAGGTTCGCGCATTCGCGGCGACCAAAGGAGCGCGCCAGCCATGCGAAGGCGCAGGCCTCGACCTGATGGGCCGGCAGGCCGCGCTCATCGGTCGGCATCACGGAAACGCCTCGCAACCGGGCCGCGAGCCGCTGCATCAGATGGCGATTGAATGCGCCGCCGCCGCAAACCAGCAGCTCGCGTGCCTCGCCGGCATGTGAGATCACGTCGGCTGCGCACGCGGCGGCGCTGACCTCGGCCAGCGTCGCTTGCACATCCGCCGGCGTTGCGAGCGCGCCCGAGGTCCGCAGGTGCGTCTCGAGCCAAGCCGGTTCGAACAGGTCGCGGCCGGTGCTCTTCGGAGCGGGCATCGCGAAATACGGATCGGCGAGCATGCGCGCGAGCAGCGGTTCGATCACATGGCCAGAGGCCGCCCATGCTCCCGCGTCATCGAACGGCCGGCCGGTGTGCAACCGGCACCAATGGTCCATCAGCGCGTTTCCGGGCCCGCAGTCGAATCCGACTGTCGCGCCGTCCGCTCGCAGGACGGTCAGGTTGCTAATGCCGCCGATGTTGAGCACGGCAACCGTCTCGCCTGGCCGGCTGAAGACCGCACGGTGAAACGCCGATGCCAGCGGTGCACCTTGGCCGCCGGCTGCGACGTCACGGCTGCGCAGGTCGGCCACCACATCGATGCCGCACAGCTCGGCGAGCAATGCCGGGCTGTTCAACTGCAGCGTGTAGCCGGTGCCGTCGAACACGCGCGGGCGGTGGCGCACGGTCTGGCCGTGCGCGCCGACCGCGCGCACTTGCTCCGGCGGCGTACCGCTGGCCGCCAGCAAGGCTGCCACGATTTCGGCATACGCGCGGGCCAACGCATTCCCCGCCAGTGCGCCGCGATGCAGTTCGTTCTCGCTCGGTGAATTGAGTGCCAGCAGTTCATCTGCAAGCGCGGGTGCGAACGCCCGGTGCGCATGGGCCAGCACCTGCAGCGGCCGCCACCCCTGATCGGCGAACTCGACCAGCACGCCATCGACACCATCGAGCGAAGTGCCGGACATCAAGCCGATGTAGAGATCAGTCATTGCCTGATTGTGACCGTCAAAGAGACGCACGGGCAGCGTGGCCCGGCCGCCGCCTTCAACGGTGCAACCGTTACTCCGCGTAGGCGCCGGAGCG
>JANMAW010000573.1:0-2503 GCA_031360005.1 Rhizobacter sp. | reverse complement strand
AGCATCCCGCCCGCCGCAGCGGCGCGCAGCAGCTCGGCCGCCTGCTTGATCGTCTCGCTCCCTTTCATCGCTTCTTCGCCGATGTTGAGCAGGCCCACGCTCGGGTTGGCCTTGCCTTCGACGGCCGCGACCAGCGCGCTGCCCATCACGGCGAACTGCAGCAAGTGTTCGGCCGAACAGTCGACATTCGCGCCCAGATCGAGCACCGTCGTGCCGCCGTCGCACTCGTTCGGCAGCACCGTCGCGATCGCCGGGCGGTCGATGCCCTCGAGCGTCTTGAGCACATAGCGCGAAACCGCCATCAGCGCGCCGGTGTTGCCGGCAGATACGCAGGCGTGGGCAGCGGCGATTCCGTTGGCATCGGCCTTGACCTGGTTCACCGCAACCCGCAGCGACGAATCCTTCTTGCGGCGCAGCGCCACTTCGATCGCGTCGTGCATCTCGACCACTTCGGTGGCGACGATGACGGTGCAGCGCGGCCAGCCGGAGGCGGCCGCCAGCGCATCGGCCCGGCCCACCAGAATGAGTTCGGCGCTCGGGTGCGCGGCGAGGAATGCGCGGCAGGCCGGCAGCGTCGCCAACGGCCCATGGTCGCCGCCCATGCAATCGACTGCAAGCCGCACCGGGCTCGGGGCAGAAGCGATTTCTGCGGTCATGTCAAAGGGCCGAGCATCGAAAACGCCGCAACGCGGGCGTCCGGCCTGACGCCCTCGCACAGGCCGTAGGTACGGAAGGAATCAAAAGCGATTCGAAGCGCGGCGCATGCCGGTACCAATCGCGACCGGCTCGCCGAGCGATGGCTGGCGTGGAAAGAAGCACCGGAGAATCTGTGCAGTGAAGGGCGCAGGAATGAGCCCCCTGCTCCGCGCCATTGCATACGCGCTTCGTTTCGGCGGCTCAGGCCTTAAGCGTCGGCCTTGGCCTTGAGCACCTTGCGGCCACGGTAAAAGCCATTCGGGCTGATGTGGTGACGCAGGTGCTGTTCGCCGGTGGTCGGCTCGATCGCGGTGCCCGGGGTGTTCAGGGCATAGTGCGCGCGGTGCATGCCACGCTTCGATGGGGACTTCTTGTTCTGTTGAACGGCCATGAAAATCTCCTGGGGCCCGCATCGGGCCGGCGCTGAAGAACGAGAACGATCAAATTCAGCGCGGTGTCACTCGGGCAATGCATCAACCGCCTTCGCAGCGGTGCGCATTCGGGGAAGCCTGAAATTCTAGCATGTCAGGGGTCTTGCCCTACTCCGGACTTCTTGGCGCGGCCCTCATCAAAGCGGGTCGGGGCGCTTCAGCGCGACCAGCGCAGCGAACGGGTTCGGCTTGTCCACGGTTGCGTCCAGGTCGTCATCGGGTCGCAACGGCACCGGGCAGGTCTCATGCCGCGGCACGAGCGGCAGCGCGAGCAACAGTTCGTCCTCGATCAGTTCGCGCAGGTCGAGCGCTCGGGTCAGCGCCAGCACGTCGTCCTCACTCTGGGCATCGAGCTGCGCCGCGGCGTCTTCGCCGTGCACGAACAGAAAGCTTCGCTCGATGTGCAGCGGCACGCTCACCGGTTTCAGGCAGCGCTGGCATTCGAGCGGCAGCACGGTCGCGGCGCTGACGTGCAGCCAGACCTGCAAATCGCCGCCTTGGAGCGAGCGCCGCTCGCCCCGCGCGCTCCAAGCCACTTCGCTGACGTCGGACCAGACTGCCTCTGCGCCCGCGGCATCGACGACGGCAGCCTCGTCCAGACGGTCGAACTGCGCGAGCGGCCACCGCCCTTCGAGCTGCGCCGCCCCTTTTGCGAACGCGGACACATCGAGGCGGAAGGGATCGAATTCACGCGCCGTCATGCGGCGAGTGTACGGCGCGCATCGGGTCCCAACGCCGGCTCCCGGTGCCGGTTCTCAGGGCGGCGATGGGACAATCCCTTCATGACCACGCGACCGGCATTGATCTTGGCTTCGACCTCGCGCTATCGGCGCGAATTGCTGGATCGTCTGCGGCTCCCGTTCGCGGTTCGTTCACCTGAGATCGACGAATCGTCGCGCGCCGGCGAGCCGCCTGCAGCGCTCGCGCAGCGCCTCGCGCTCGCGAAGGCACGCGCGGTGTCGGCGCTGCATCCGGACGCGGTCGTGATCGGCTCGGACCAGGTTGCGGACCTCGACGGCGAGCCTATCGGCAAACCGGGCACACACGAACGCGCCGTCGCGCAATTGCGCGCGATGCGCGGGCGCAGCGTGGTGTTCCACACCGCCGTCGCGGTGGTGCGCGCATCCAGCGGCTACGTCGGCACGGCGCTGGTGCCGGTGACGGTGCGATTTCGCGAGTTGTCGGATGCCGAGGTCGAGCACTATCTGCGCGCCGAGCAACCGTACGACTGTGCCGGCAGCGCGAAGTGCGAGACGCTGGGCATTGCGCTGCTCGATGCAATCGAGTCCGACGACCCGACCGCACTGGTCGGCCTGCCGCTGATTCGCACGAGTGCGCTGCTGCGCGAGGCCGGCATCGACCCGCTGCTGCCGGTA
>JANMAW010000527.1:0-3715 GCA_031360005.1 Rhizobacter sp. | reverse complement strand
AGCTGCTGCGGCATGCCCAAGCTCGAGCTCGGCGACCTCGACGGCGTCGCGAAGCACAAGGAGGCCAACATCCCGGTGCTGGCGAAGTACGCGCGCGAAGGCTATGCGATCCTGGCGGCGATCCCTTCGTGCACGCTGATGTTCAAGCAGGAATTGCCGCTTCTGTTCCCCGAAGACGCCGATGTGAAGCTGGTGCAGGAGGCGATGTTCGACCCGTTCGAGTACCTGATGGCGCGCCACAAGGACGGCTTGCTGAAGCTCGATTTCAAGGCCGCGCTGGGCAAGGTCAGCTATCACATCCCCTGCCACGGCCGCGTGCAGAAGATCGGCAAGAAGACTGAAGAGGTGTTCAAGCTGATCGCGCAGACGGTGCCGGTGCAACTCAACACGGTCGAGCGCTGCTCGGGCCACGCCGGTACCTATGGCGTGAAGACGCCGTACCACCAGATCGCGATGAAGATCGGCAAGCCGGTCTTCAAGGCGATGGCCAGGGACGAGCCCGACTACAGCAGTTCCGATTGCGCCCTGGCCGGCCATCACATCGCGCAAGGCATGGCCCGCAACGGTTTGCCTGCGGCCCGCCTGCAGCATCCGTTGAGCCTGGTTCGCATCGCCTACGGCCTGGAGTGACCCATGACCATCACGAAAGAAAGTCTGTTGACGCTCGAGGCCTACGCGAAGATCCGCAAGAGCAGTCAGCCGCAGGTCATCGCGCACCGCAAGTTGCGCACGGTGATTCTCGGCGAGCACATCAGCGTCCAGTTCGAGGACGAAGCGACGATCCGCCGCCAGATCCAGGAGATGCTGCACATCGAAAAGATCTTCGATGAAGAAGGCATCCAGAGCGAGATCGAAGCCTATGCCGCGCTCGTGCCCTCGGGGAGCAACTGGAAGGCGACGGTGCTGATCGAGTACCCGGACGTGCACGAGCGCAAGCGCGAACTGGCGCGGCTCATCGGCATCGAGGACCGGCTCTTCGTCGAGGTCGAAGGGCATGCGCGCATCTATGCGATCGCCGACGAAGACCTCGACCGCGAGAACGACGAGAAGACTTCGGCGGTGCACTTCGTTCGCTTCGAGTTCGGCAAGGCGGCGCGCGATGCGGTGCGGGCCGGCGCCATCGTCAAGCTCGGTTGCGACCACACGAACTATCCGGCGCACCGGGCGATCGGGCCGGAGACGCTGGCGAGCCTGGCGGGTGATCTGCGCTAGCGACGCGCACGCCCAGAACCCCGTCGCTGCGCCGGCCGAGAGCCGGCATTTTTCTATCCATCAATTAGGAAATCTCAATGAGAAGTTAGATGTCAATAGCTTATTATTTACCCTAGTTTTTCGCTTTCATTCACTTCGAGGAAATCCCCATGTCCCTGATCAACACCCAAGTCAAACCCTTCGCCGCCACCGCCTACCGAAACGGCAAGTTCATCGACATCACGCAGGACACGCTGAAGGGCAAGTGGGCCGTGCTGATGTTCTACCCGGCCGACTTCACCTTCGTCTGCCCGACCGAACTCGAAGACCTGGCGGATCACTACAGCCAGTTCAGGGACATGGGCGTCGAGGTCTATGGCGTCTCGACCGACAGCCACTTCGCCCACAAGGCCTGGCACGACACGTCGGAGGCGATCAAGAAAGTCAACTACGCGCTGATCGGCGACCCGACGCAGCAGCTGTCGCGCAACTTCGAGGTGCTGGTCGAAGAAAGCGGCATGGCGTTGCGCGGCACCTTCGTGATCAACCCCGAAGGTTTCATCAAGGTCATGGAAGTGAACGACGACGGCATCGGCCGCGACGCGTCGGAGTTGCTGCGCAAGGTCAAGGCCGCGCAGTATGTGGCCGCGCACCCGGGCGAAGTCTGCCCGGCGAAGTGGACCGAAGGTGCCGCCACGCTGACCCCGTCGCTCGACCTGGTCGGCAAGATCTGATCGTCACGGGCAAACGAAGGAGCTTCACGATGTTGGATGCAAACCTGAAGGCGCAGCTCAAGGCCTACCTCGAGCGCGTGAAGCTGCCTTTCGAAATCACAGCGTCGCTGGACGACAGCGCCGCGGCCCGCGAGATGCATGGCCTGCTGCAGGACATCGTCGAGCTGAGCGACAAGATCACCTTGAGAACCGACGGCGTGGACGCCCGCCGGCCGTCGTTCGCATTGAACCGCATCGGCGAGGCGCCGCGCATCCGCTTCGCGGCGATCCCGCTGGGTCACGAGTTCACTTCGCTGGTGCTGGCGCTGCTGCAAGTCGGCGGCCACCCGCCGAAGATCGAGGCCGAGCTCATCGAGCAGATCAGGAATCTCGACGGCGATTTCCGCTTCGAGACCTACATGTCGCTGACCTGCCACAACTGCCCGGACGTGGTGCAGGCGCTGAACCTGATGGCGGTGCTGAACCCGCGCGTGCAGAGCGTCGTCATCGACGGCGGGCTGTACCAGAAGGAAGTGGCTGATCGACAGATCATGGCGGTGCCGATGGTGTTCTTGAACGGCGAGCTGTTCGGCCAGGGCCGGATGGACGTCGAAGCGATCGTCGCCAAGCTCGACACCGGCACCGCGGCGCGCGATGCCGTCAAGCTCAACGCCAGGGAAGCCTACGACGTGCTGATCGTCGGCGGTGGGCCCGCAGGCGCCGCGGCCGCGGTCTACGCCGCGCGCAAGGGCATCCGCACCGGCGTGCTTGCCGAACGCTTCGGTGGCCAGACGCTCGATACGCTTGGCATCGAGAACTTCATCTCGGTGCTCGAGACCGACGGCCCGAAGTTCGCGATGGCGCTGGAGCAGCACGCGAAGCAGTATGGCGTCGAGATCCTGAACCTACAGCGTGCCGAGAAGCTGATTCCCGCAGCCGACGACAACGGCCTGATCGGCGTCGAGCTGGCGAACGGCGCGACGCTGCAAAGCAAGACGGTGATCCTGTCGACCGGCGCGCGCTGGCGCGAAGTGAACGTGCCGGGCGAGCAGGAATACCGCAACAAGGGCGTGGCGTATTGCCCGCATTGCGACGGCCCGCTGTTCAAGGGCAAGCGCGTCGCGGTGATCGGCGGCGGCAACTCGGGCGTCGAGGCGGCGATCGACCTGGCCGGCATCGTCGGCCACGTCACGCTGCTCGAATTCGGCGACCAATTGCGCGCCGACGCGGTGCTGGTCAGCAAGCTGGAGAGCCTGCCGAACGTCCTGGTTCACACGCAGGCGCAGACCACCGAAATCACCGGTGCCCAAGGCAAGGTGAACGGCCTGGCCTACACCGACCGCGCGAGCGGCGAGGCCAGGCACGTCGCGCTCGACGGCGTTTTCGTGCAGATCGGCCTGGTGCCGAACTCCGAGTGGCTGAAGGGCACGCTGGAGCTGTCGCGCCACGGCGAGATCGTGGTCGATTCGCGCGGCCAGACCTCGCTGCCTGGCGTGTTCGCGGCGGGCGACGTGACGACCGTGCCGTTCAAGCAGATCATCATCGCGACCGGCGACGGCGCGAAGGCGGCGCTGGGTGCGTTCGATCATCTGATCCGCTCGTCGGTGCCCGCTGCGATTGCCGCCTGATCGCCCGGCCGGGGCTGCGCCGCGGGCTCGCTACACCGGCACTGCGGTGGCTTGCCTGGCCCGCTGCCAGCCATCGGCGCTGTAGACCGCGAGCGCGAGCCAGATGCAGCCGAAGCCGAGCAGCCGCGCCCCTGCGAACGGCTCGTGGAAAAGCCAGACTCCGATCACCAACTGGATCGTCGG
>JANMAW010000497.1:0-1823 GCA_031360005.1 Rhizobacter sp. | reverse complement strand
GGTCTCCTCGTAGTCGCGCGGCAACTCGCCGGCCATGCGGCGAGTGAACTCAGCCGCCAGCGTCGGGTGCGCGGCCCGGTAGGCGGCGAAACGCTGCGCCCACTCGGCCTCGCGGGCGGCGCCGAGCTTGCGCGTGTCCCAGCGTGCACGCAGTTCGGCCGGCACGTCGAAAGGCGCGTGCGGCCATCCCATCACTTCTCGCGTATGCCGGATTTCCTCCGCGCCGAGCGGCTCGCCATGCGCCTTGGCGGTGCCGGCGCGACCCGGTGAGCCCTTGCCGATCGTTGTGCGGCAGACGATCAGCGTCGGCTTGTCGGCGCTTTCCTTGGCGAGGGCGATCGCGCGGCCGACGGCCGCTGCATCGTGGCCGTCGAGCGGCCCGAGCACCTGCCAGCCGTAGGCGCGAAAGCGTGCCGCGCTGTCGTCTACGAACCAACCGGCCACCGGGCCATCGATCGAGATGCCGTTGTCGTCGTACAGCACGACGAGCTTCCCGAGCTGCCACGCGCCGGCCAGCGAACATGCCTCGTGGCTGATGCCTTCCATCAGGCAGCCATCGCCGACAAAGGCATAGGTGTGGTGATCGACGACGCGGTGGCCGGCGCGGTTGAACTCGTCGCCGAGCAGCTTCTCGGCCAGTGCGAACCCGACCGCATTCGTCAGGCCCTGACCGAGCGGTCCGGTCGTCGTCTCGACGCCGGGTGTCAGGCCGACCTCGGGGTGCCCCGGCGTCTTGCTGTGCAACTGGCGGAAGCGTTTCAGTTCCGTGAGCGGCAGCTCGTAGCCGCTTAAGTGCAGCAGAGCATAGAGCAGCATCGACGCGTGGCCATTCGACAGCACGAAGCGGTCGCGGTCGGCCCACTGCGGGTTCAAAGGGTTGTGGCGCAGGTGGCCGTGCCACAGCGCGACCGCCATCTCGGCCATGCCCATCGGCGCACCGGGATGGCCGGAGTTGGCTTGCTGCACGCCGTCGATCGCCAGCGCGCGCAGCGCGTCGGCCATCTCGTTGCGCTGGCCGTTGTCGGGGCGCAGCACGCGATCGGTCGAGGTCGAACTCATCAGGAGGCTCGCTTCAGATGGGCGGGATTCACAGGGCACCGAGAGCGGCCTTGCGCCGCTCCACCATGCGCCAGATGAAGGGCGTGAAGATCAGCTGCATCGCCAGTTCCATCTTGCCGCCGGGAACGACGATGGTGTTGGCGCGCGACATCCACGAGTTGTGGATCATGTTCATCAGGTACTGGAAGTCGATGCCCTTCGGCTTCGCGAAGCGGATCACGACCATGCTCTCGTCGGGCGAGGGAATGTCGCGCGCGATGAAGGGGTTCGAGGTGTCGACGATCGGCACGCGCTGGAAGTTCACATGCGTGTGCGCGAACTGCGGGCAGATGTAGTTCACGTAGTCGGGCATGCGCCGCAGGATCGTGTCGGTCACCGCCTCGGTGCTGTAGCCGCGCTGCGTCTTGTCGCGGTAGAGCTTCTGGATCCACTCGAGGTTCATCACCGGCACGACGCCGATCAGCAGGTCGGGATGGCGGGCGACGTTGACTTCGGGCGTGACCACCGCGCCGTGCAGGCCCTCGTAGAACAGCAGGTCGGTGTCCTGCGGCAGGTCTTCCCAAGGCGTGAAGGTGCCGGGCTCCTGCTTGTACGGGGCAGCCTCGACGTGATCGTGCAGGTACTTGCGGCAGCGCCCGGTCCCCTCGAGCGCATAGTCGCGGAACAGCGACTCGAGTTCGGCGAACAGGTTGTTCTCGGCGCCGAAGTGGCTGAAGTGCTTGTTGCCGGCGCGCTCGGCCTCGGCCTGGCGCAGCTTCATCTCC
>JANMAW010000399.1:0-14788 GCA_031360005.1 Rhizobacter sp. | reverse complement strand
GAGTCCGGGCTCCAGCGTCACGACCATGCCGGGCTGCAGCCGGCGCGACGGTTTCATCACGACACTGCGGCCCTGGGTAT
This sequence comes from Rhizobacter sp., assembly GCA_031360005.1. GTDB lineage: Bacteria > Pseudomonadota > Gammaproteobacteria > Burkholderiales > Burkholderiaceae_C > LMDS01. The sequence continues at coordinate 14,708 of JANMAW010000399.1, read as the reverse complement.
CGACCTGCACCGCCGGGTCTTCACCGAGCGACAGGTACTCGCCGACATCGTGCACATCGCGCCCGAGCCAGTGGCCGGTGCCGTGCATGTAGAACTGGCGATACGCGGCCGACCCGATCACTTCGTCGACGTCGCCGGTGCGGCTGCGGTCGAGCAGCCCGCTGGCGAGCATGCCCTGCGCGAGCACGCGCACCGCGGCGTGGTGCGCGTCGCGCTGGCGTGCGCCGGGGCGGGTGGCATCGACGGCGGCCTGTTGCGCCGCCAGCACGATGTCGTAGAGCTCGCGCTGTGCCGGCGAGAAGCGGCCAGCGCCGGGGAACGTGCGAGTGATGTCGCTGGCGTAGCCGTCGAGCTCGCAGCCGGCGTCGATCAGGCACAGCTCGCCGGCGCGCAACTCGGCGTCGCTCGCGGCGTAGTGCAGCACGCAGGCGTTCGCACCGGCTGCGACGATCGCCGGATAGGCCGGGCTTTGCGCGCCGTGGCGGCGGAATTCATGCAGCAGCTCGGCCTCGATCTCGTACTCGCGCACCGAGCCACCCGGATCGCGGCGAAAGCGCGCGCCGCAAAAGCGCATCGCGCGCACGTGCGCATCGGCGCTGATGGCAGCGGCGCGGCGCATCGTCTCGAGCTCGCCGGCATCCTTGTGCAGCCGCATCTCGGCAAGCAGCGGTGCGAGGTCGCGCTGCGTGGCGGGGCATTCGACACCGCTGCGCGAGCGGCCGCGCAGCGTCGCGAGCCAGCCGTCCACCCGGCGCGGCAACTCGGTACCGGCGCCGAACGGGAACCACACCGCGCCCTGGTTCGCCAGCGCGTCGAGCATCGCCGCATCCAGCGCCTCGACATCGAAGGCGGTGTCGACGCCGAGCACGCCCGGCGCTGCATCCGGCCCGAGGCGCAGGCCTTCCCAGATCTCGAGCTCGGGGTTTCTTGCGCGGCATCCGACGGCCGATGCGCCGCTCGCGTGCAGCAGCAGCCACGCACCGGGCTCGTCGAGGCCGGTCAGGTAATGAAACGAGCTGTCGTGGCGGAACGGGTGGTCGTTGTCGCTGTTGCGCGGGCGCTCGGGCGCGGTCGGGATCAGCGCCACGCCACCGCCGGCCGCGCACATGGCCTGCGCCAGACGCGCCCGCCGCTCGACGTAGACAGAGGAACTCATTCCCGCACTGTAGCCGCGCGGCCGGTCGCTGCAGCGACGACCTGCTTCGGCTAACCTCGCCGGTTTCATCAAGCACACGAGAAGGTCAGCATGCAATACCGACGTCTGGGCCGCAGCGGCCTGCAGGTGAGCGAGCTGTCGCTCGGCTCATGGGTCACGTACCACAACCAGGTCGACACCCGCGCTGCGACCGAGATGCTCGCCGCGGCGATGGACGCCGGAGTCAATTTCTTCGACAACGCCGAGGCCTACGCGAGCGGGCAGAGCGAGGTCGTGATGGGCCAGGCCTTCAAGGCGCTGAAGTGGCCGCGCCTGAACTACATCGTCTCGACCAAGTTCTTCTGGGGACTGAGCCGCGACGGCAACACCATCAACCGGATAGACACGCTGAACCGCAAGTACCTGATGCAGGCGATCGACGGCTCGCTGCTGCGTCTCGGCCTGGACTTCGTCGACCTGGTCTACTGCCACCGCGCCGACCCGCACACGCCGATCGAAGAGACCGTGCGCGCGATGAGCGACATGATCACGCAAGGCAAGGCGCAGTATTGGGGCACCAGCGAGTGGTCGGCGGCCGAGATCCGCGCCGCCTGGGACATCGCCGACAAGCACCACCTGCACAAGCCCGTGATGGAGCAGCCGCAGTACCACCTGTTCCATCGAACGCGTGTCGAGCACGAATACGCGCAGCTCTATGAAGACATCGGGCTCGGCCTGACCACCTGGAGCCCGCTGGCCAGCGGCCTGCTGACCGGGAAGTACAAGGACGGCGTCCCGTCCGGCAGCCGCGGCGCGATGCAAAGCATGGCCTTCCTCGCGACGAGCCTGAGCGATGCGGCCAGGAACGCCGCCGTCGTGAAGCTCGAAGGCATCGCCGCCGAACTGGGGTGCAGCGTTGCGCAACTCGCGATCGCGTGGGTCGCGAAGAACCCGCGCGTCAGCAGCGTGATCACCGGCGCTTCGAAGCTCTCGCAGCTGCAAAGCAACCTCAAGGCGGTCAGCGTGACTGCCAAGCTCACGCCCGAGGTGATGGCGAAGATCGATGCGATCAGCGCGCCGATCGCGCAATGAGCCTGCGCTGACCGCGCCAGGCGCCCTTCGTCAAGGCTGCCTGCTACGCCCTTGCATCGTGCGCCAGCCCAGCCACGCGGCAGCGGCGATCGCGCCGAAGCCGACGACGCGGCGCCAACCGCCCCGCCGGCCGAGAATCGGCGCGACGCCACCGAGCAGCGCTGCGGCGACGCGGTAGCGGCGCAGCAGCGACAGCGCCAGGCGGCCCCAGCCGCCCTCGCCATCGGCGCTGGCGGCACCGAACAGCGACCGGCCCGCTCCGACTCCGATCGCTGCGCGCAGCAGATTCGGCACGCGCGCCGCTTGTTGTAGCCGCGCAATGTCGCGATGCAACTCGGCGCGTTGCAGCGCGATACGTGTCAGCAGCACCTGCTTTCGGGCATGTCGGTCGATTGCGTCCATCGTCGCCTCAGCGCTTGTTGTCCGATTCGCGCGCCGCGCCCTCGCCACGCATCGCGGCGGCATCGGCGCGCAGCGCCGCGAGCGTGTCCGCCAGCAGCGGCTGGCCGCCGCGCAGGCGCGCGCGTTGCCACCACAGCACGCCGGCGCCGGCCAGGCCGTAGGCGAGCGCCAGCCAGCCCAGCACCGCGTGGCCGAGCGTGCCCCACAGCGCGACCGCGACCCAGGCCGACAACAGCGCCACGGCGCCACCAGCCAGCAGCAGCGCCGCGACACTCGTCACGATCGTCATCACGAGGCGCCTCCCGGCCTCGCCGAGCTCGAGGCCCGCCAGCTCGAGCCGAGTCTGCAGCGTTCCCAGCACGCTGCTGCCCAGGCGCTTCACCGCCTCGAACAGGTGCGGTTCATTGCGGCTCATCGATGCTCCCCTGACGAGCCGATCAGCGCCGACTGATCAACAGCCCGACCACGACGCCGACACTCGCGGCTGCAAGCAGCGAACGCCAGGGGTTGTCGTGCACATACTCGTCGGTCGCCTCGGCGGCGGCCTTGCCTTTTTCGAGTGCGGAGTTCTGCACCACCTGCAGCCGCTCACGCAGCCCCTTCAGTTGCTCGAGGGCCCGGCCGCGCAGTTCCGCGGCCTTCTCGCCGGTCGCATTGGCGGCCTGCACCAGCATGTCTTCGGCGCCGCTGATGGCCCGCTTGACATCCGATTGAACATCGTCGGCGAAGCCGGCGGCAGACTTGGTGCTGGCGAGGCCGGTGGTGGGTTTGGTGTTCATGAATGAGGATCCTTCGTTGGCTAGCGCGGTGAGTGTCTACCAGCCGTTGCGCCCGGTACGGCTGGAACGATGCGGGGCTTCGATCAACCCGCCCGATGCCGCCGCGCCGGGCGGGTTGCTGCCAACATCATAGTGCGAGATTCAGCGCCTGCAGCTGCGCCGGCGTGCCGACGTTCTCCCAGGCGCCGCGATACACCTCGGCAGTGATGCGGCGCTCGCGCATGCCCTTGAACAGCAGCGGCCCGAGCGCCGCCTTGGTGCCCGGCACGATGGCGGCGCACAGCGAGGCGCGGCACAGCGCGAGGTTGGCGTAGGTCCAGGTCTGTCCGTCCGGGCCCGGGCCGTCCGCCAGGCCGTAGCCCAGCGCGTCGAGACCGAAGTCGCCCTTCGCGTGGAACTGCGGGTTCGGCACCAGCCACAGATGCGCCTGCGCCTCGCTGCCGGCAAAGCGCTCGGCGGCTCGCGCATCGAAGCGGAACGCGGGGGCGTAGATGTCGCCCGAGACGAGCCAGAAAGCGTCGTCGGGCCGCTCGGCGAGCAGCGGCAGCGCCTTGGCGATGCCGCCCGCCGTCTCGAGCGCGCCGCCGTGGTCGCGGCCTTCCAACGAGTAGCGGATCGCGACGCCCCAGCGCGCGCCGTCGCCGAGCGCGGCAACGATGCTGTCTTCCAGCCACGCGGTGTTGACGACGATCTCGCGCACACCGCCACGCGCCAGCGCCTCGATGTGCCATTCGATCAGCGGCTTGCCTCGCACCGGCAGCAGCGGCTTGGGGGTGTGGTCGGTCAGTGGGCGCATGCGCTCGCCGCGGCCGGCGGCGAGGATCATGGCTTTCAGCGGCTTCATCGTGAAAGCTTGCAAATGCGGCTGATCGCGACGCGGTGCCGGGCGCGGCGATCGGACAGGTCGGGAGTCGGGTGCAATGCGTACATCGGATCAATTATCCGGGGCATTCGGGCCACGTTCGCCGGCCCTAAAATGGCGCGCTTCCCGCCCGCCTCTACCCGACCCGCATGGACTCCACCCCGACCCCAGCCCTCGGCCAGTCAACCCTGATGGGCAACGCCATCCGGGCGCTCGCGATGGACGCAGTGCAGCAGGCCAACTCGGGCCATCCCGGTGCGCCGATGGGAATGGCGGAAATGGCGGTGGCGCTGTGGGGCCGCCACCTGCGCCACAACCCGGCCAACCCGCAGTGGGCGAATCGCGACCGTTTCGTGCTGTCGAACGGCCACGCATCGATGATCTTGTACGCGCTTCTGCACCTCACCGGCTACGACCTGCCGATGAGCGAGTTGCGCAACTTCCGCCAGCTCAACAGCAAGACACCCGGCCACCCGGAGCATGGCCTGACGCCGGGCGTCGAGACGACGACCGGCCCGCTCGGTCAGGGCCTCGCGAACGCGGTCGGCATGGCGCTGGCCGAGAAGCTGCTCGCGAAGGAATTCAACCGCGTGGACGGGGCAACGCGCCACGCGATCATCGACCACCGCACTTACGTGTTCCTCGGCGACGGCTGCCTGATGGAAGGCATCAGCCACGAAGCCTGCGCGCTGGCCGGTGCATGGAAGCTGAACAAGCTGATCGCGCTGTACGACGACAACGGCATCTCGATCGACGGCAAGGTCGCGCCCTGGTTCATCGACAACACGCCCGAGCGCTTTCGCGCCTATGGCTGGAACGTGATCGGCCCGATCGAAGGCAACGATGCAGACGCCGTGGATGCGGCGATCACGCAGGCCATCGGCCAGTCGGAGAGGCCGACGATGATCGTCTGCAAGACGACCATCGGCAAAGGCTCGCCGAACCGTGCCGGTACCGCGAAGGCGCACGGCGAGGCACTCGGTGTGGACGAGATCAAGCTGACCCGCGAGCGGCTCGGCTGGACCAGCGAGCCGTTCGTGATCCCCGAAGAGGCCTATTCGCTGTGGGACGCGCGCAGCCAAGGCCGCGCAGACGAGACCGCGTGGGATGATGCATTCGCCGCGTATGCCAACGCCTACCCCGAACTCGCGGCCGAGTTCGCGCGGCGTGTCGACAACGAGCTGCCGAAGAACTGGGCGCAAACGGTGGTCGACGCCGCGTTGGCCGCGCACACCAAGGCCGAGACCGTCGCGAGCCGCAAGGCCAGCCAGCTCGCGCTCGAAGCGTTCACGAAGGCGCTGCCCGAAATGCTCGGCGGCAGCGCCGACCTGACCGGCTCGAACCTCACCAACACCAGCAGCACCGCGCCGTTCCGGCTCGAGGCCGATGGCGGCTCGAACGGCGGGCGCCACATCAACTACGGCGTGCGCGAGTTCGGCATGGCCGCGATCATGAACGGCATCGCGCTGCACGGCGGGCTGATCCCGTACGGCGGCACCTTCCTGACCTTCAGCGATTACAGCCGCAACGCGATCCGCATGGCCGCGCTGATGAAGCTGCGCGTGATCCACGTCTTCACGCACGACAGCATCGGCCTCGGCGAAGACGGACCGACGCACCAGAGCATCGAGCACGCGGCTTCGCTGCGGCTGATCCCCGGCCTCGATGTCTGGCGCCCGTGCGACACCGTCGAGACGGTGATCGCGTGGGTCTGCGCGATCGAGAGCAAGTCGCGCCCGAGCGCGCTGCTGCTGTCGCGCCAGAACCTGCCGTACGCGCCCAAGTCCTCGCTCGACGGCATCTCGAAAGGCGCCTACGTGCTTGCCGAGCCCGGTGAAGTCGGGCTGAAGAAAAAGACGCAGGCGGTGATCATCGCGACCGGCTCCGAGGTGCAGCTCGCGCTGCACGCGCAGCAGCAACTCGCGAAGGCCGAGAACGGTGGCATTGCGGTGCGCGTGGTCTCGATGCCATCGACCAGCGTGTTCGACCGCCAGCCTGTCGCCTACAAGACCAGCGTGCTGCCGAACGGCCTTCCGCGCATCGCGGTCGAAATGGGTGCGACCGACGGCTGGTGGAAGTACGGCTGCGCCGCTGTCGTCGGCATCGACACCTACGGCGAATCGGCGCCCGCGCCGGTGCTGTTCAAACATTTCGGATTCACCGCTGAGAACGTCGTGAACACGGTTCTCAGCGTGCTAGGGAGGACGCGCAGATGAGCCGCCGTGTGCTGGCGAAGCTCGCGGCTGGCGCTGTCGCCGCGCTGGTGGCTGCCGCTGCGTGGGGTGCCGACGCGTTGCCGCCCCCGATCTACGAACTGAAGCAAGAAACGGCCAGCACCGGCTCCCGGATTCCGCGCAGGCAGGTTTGGACTTCGAAGGTCCCGTTGAACCGGACCTATGCGCAGCTGACACCCGACGAGCAGGCGACTGTGAAGTCGGTCTACGAGGCGATGGCTCCGGGTGACGAGCCGCCGTATCCAGAAGACGGCCTGGTGCCGATCTTCAAAGCGGTACGCTTGATGATGGACAAATATTATCCGGCCGGCGAGGTCTCGATCTTCATCGAAGTCGACGAAAGGGGACACGGAGTGGCGGCGAGCCTGCTCAAGTCTCCAGACTACAAGCTCACGACCGCGCTCGTCAGCGTGCTGATGCTCACCCAGTACAAGCCTGCCGTGTGCGGCGGTGTACCCTGCCGCATGTCCTATCCGTTCCGGATGACGTTCTCGATGCTGCAGTAGCGGGGTCCCCGGTTCGTTGTCCAACCCGTTTCGTCATCCCCAGGAGCATTGACCATGACCATCAAGATCGGCATCAACGGCTTCGGCCGCATCGGGCGCATGGTGTTCCGTGCCGCCGTGCAGAACTTCAACGAGATCGAGATCGTCGCCATCAACGACCTGCTCGAGCCCGACTACCTGGCGTACATGCTGCAGTACGACTCGGTGCACGGCCGCTTCAAGGGGCAGATCTCGGTCGACGGCAACACGCTGATCGTCAACGGCAGGAAGATCCGACTGACACAAGAGCGCGATCCGGCGAACCTGAAATGGGGCGATGTCGGCGCCGACATCGTCGTCGAGGCGACCGGCCTGTTCCTCACCAAGGAGACCGGGCAGAAGCACATCGATGCGGGCGCCAGGAAAGTCATCATGTCGGCACCGTCGAAGGACGACACGCCGATGTTCGTCTATGGCGTCAACGACAAGAGCTACAAGGGCCAGGCGATCATCTCGAACGCCTCGTGCACGACCAACTGCCTGGCGCCGATCGCGAAGGTGCTGCACGACAAGTGGGGCATCAAGCGCGGCCTGATGACGACGGTGCACGCGACCACTGCGACGCAGAAGACCGTCGACGGCCCGAGCAACAAGGACTGGCGCGGCGGCCGCGGCATCCTCGAGAACATCATCCCGTCGTCGACCGGTGCCGCGAAGGCCGTCGGCGTGGTGATCCCCGAGCTGAACAAGAAGCTCACCGGCATGTCGTTCCGCGTGCCGACCTCGGACGTGTCGGTCGTCGACCTGACCGTCGAGCTGGTCAAGGAAGCGAGCTACAAGGAGATCTGCGCCGAGATGAAGGCGCAGTCCGTCGGTGCCATGAAGGGCGTGCTCGGCTACACCGAAGACAAGGTCGTGGCGACCGACTTCCGCGGCGAGGTCTGCACCTCGGTGTTCGATGCCGATGCCGGCATCGCGCTCGACAGCACCTTCGTGAAGGTCGTCGCGTGGTACGACAACGAATGGGGCTACTCGAACAAGGTGCTCGAGATGGTGCGGGTCGTGGCGAAATAGGCTCACCGCCCCGGAACGAAAAAACGCGCCCGAGGGCGCGTTTCGCGTCTGGACGACATCTTCTAACGCCACCGGTAGGGGCCACGGTACCGACCGTAGTAACCGCCGCCGTAGTAGCCGAATCCAAAGCCGATCATCGGTGCAACGTAGACGGCCGGCGGCACCGGGGCGTAGTAATAGGTTCGCGGCCCCGGCTCGTAGTACCCGGTCTGCGGCACCGGCTCGTAGTACGCGGTCTGCGGCGGCGCAACTTCAGGAACCGGGTCGGTGTAAGCCGGCGCCGGCAGATTAGCAGCACCGTCTCCCGCCGGCTGCACGCTGACGGCCAGCCGCTGGCCCGGGTCGCGCGCCACGCGGGTGCTGTAGCGCTGGCCGGCGTAGTCGTACATCACATCGTAGCCCACCACGCGGTTCTCGTAACTGCGCACGGTCTGGCAGCGGCGCACCGGCACTTCGATCGGCGGATTCGCACCGGCCTCGACCTGGTCGCCTATCACCGCGCCCGCCACCGCCCCCAGGCCGGTGGCGGCGCCGCGGCCGAATCCGCTGCCCAGGTTATGGCCGATCACGCCGCCGGCGATCGCGCCGATCACCGCGCCGGCGCCGCTCGGGCCCGGCTGCACCAGTTGCTGCCCGTCGCTGCACATCTGGCGCGACACCGGTACCGACACGGTGACGGGTGTCGACGAAACCACCGCAGCGTATTCGGCGGCCTGCGCCACGGTACCGGAAAACGCAGCGCCCAGCGCTGCGGCGACGAGTGATGACCGGGTGGGCTGGCGCATGGTCTTGCTCCCTGAAAAGCGGATGACTCGATCCAGTATGCGTCGTGTGCGCAAGGCCTGGAGGCGAACCGTGCGTAAAGAAGTCCTCCCAACAGGGCATTCCGGAAATCGTCGACACAAGGGTCGCGCGCGAGTTCCATCGGATTGACATAACTTTGCCATTCGACGCCTGCCAGCAATCACTGCAATCGGAGTCGCGGGCCCAATCGTCGACGGGTGGCCCGGCGCGATGCGCCAGGTCGTGTCCGCGGACTCGAGGATCCGAGACATGAAGAGAATCAGGTCGTTGCCAGTGCTCGGCGTGATGGCGTTGAGCACGGCGTTGTCGGGCTGCGGGGGCAGCAGCAGCTCATCAACCGACACCGTGTCGCTGAGGCTGGCGAATGCCACATTGACGCATCCATCGCTCGACCTGCTCGTCAACACCACGAACGCCGTCTCGGCGACGGCGGCCGACGCCGTGAGCGCCTATGTTGCCCCGGCCAGCGGCAGCACGACGCTACAGCTCAATGACGCTGGCACCGGCACCGCGCTTGCGACGACCGTGCCCACGTTGACCGGCGGCATGCACTACACCCTGCTGGCCTACGAGTCCGGCGGCGCGGTCAAGACGGCGGTGCTGAACGAGGACTACGCTGCGCCGACCTCGGGTACGGTGCAACTGCGAATCTACGACGCCGCAACCGATGCCGGCAAGCTCGACGTCTACATCACCGACCCGGGCACCGATCTCTCCACGGTGTCGTCACCGACGGCGAGCTTCATCACCGTCACCGCACCCGCAGCGACTGCCCTGCTGACGTACAGCCCAGGCACCTACCGCGTGCGCGTTACCGGCTACGGCAACAAGAACGACCTGCGCATCGACATCCCCGCAGTTACGCTCACCAATCAGCAGGTCGGCACGGTCGTGCTGACGGCGGCGACGGGCGGCGTATTGCTCAACGGCTCGACACTGATCCAGCAGGGCATTTACTCCGCGACCCGCAACACCAATGCGCGTGTGAGGCTGGCCGCGGCGGTCGTAGGCGGCGCCACCGTGGCGGCGTCGGCGGGCACCATCCCGATCGACAGCGGCAGCGTTGCGCCGGCCTTCGGCTACTACGTGCTGGTGCCGGCCACCAGCACGCTCAACATCAGCGTCAACGGCCAGTCCGTGGGGGCTCCCGTCGCCGCACTCACTGCGGGCGGCGACACGACCCTGCTGGTCTACGGCAGCCCGAGCACGGCGACCGCGACGCTGGTCACCGACGACAACCGCCCGCCCTCCGACTCGACGACCGTGAAGCTGCGCCTGATCAACGGCATCACCGGCAGCGCTGGCGCGCTCACGCTCACCGCCAACAGCGCGCTGGTGGCCAACGGCATCCAGCCGGGCGCGGCGTCGGGCTATGTGTCGGTGCCGGGCAACACGACCGCAATGAACCTAAGCCTGACCTCGTCGCTGAGCCCCGGGAACTATTACTCGAACAGCAGCAATATCCTCAATGTCAACACCGTCTACACGGTGCTCGCCGGGGGTGACGTCGCGGCGCCGCAGCTCTTGATTCGGTAAGCAGTCGCCAACGGCGTCGTTTCCGTGCGGGTGCGCACAGCGGGCGCCTGCGTGGGCCTCTACACTCAGCGCTTGAATCCCAGCGCCCTGCCCGACTTGCTCGGCGGCGCAGTCGACGCGCGCCACGGGTGGCGCGCGAGTTTGCCGGTGAGTTGCTGATGAAGATTTATCCCCGCCTTCGCGCTGCCCGGGTCGCCGGATTGCTGACCTTCGCGGCTGTGTTCACCACGGCCGCGCTGCCCGCCAGCACTGCCGAGCGCGGGCCGGTGCGCAAGTTCGCCGTGGGCGCGGCGATCGAGACCGAAGCGCGCGTGATCGTCAAGTTCAAGGCCGATTCCGGCCTGATGCGCGCGCTGTCGGCGAACCCGAACCGCGTGCCGCCGCAGCACGCACAGGCCTTGTCGGCGAGGCTCGGACTGAGCCTCACGGATGGCCGCGTGATCGGCACGCGCGCGCAGGTGCTGAAGGGCAAGGGCCTGAGCTCGCGCGAACTGGCCGCCCGGATCGCGGCGCAAGCCGATGTCGAGTACGCCGTCGTCGACGGCCGCGTGCGAGCCCTCGCGGTACCGAACGATCCGCTGTATCCGGACAGCCAACCCGGACCCGTCACGCCGGCGGTCGGCCAGTGGTACCTGCGCCCGCCCACCAGCGCGACGATCGTCAACGCGACCAGCGTGGTCTCGGCGATCAACGCGCAGGCCGCGTGGGACATCACCACCGGCCGCGGCAGCGTGGTGGTCGCGGCGCTCGATACCGGCGTGCGACTCGACCACCCTGACCTCGCGCCGAAGCTGCTGCCCGGTTATGACTTCATCATCGAAAGCGCGACCGCCGCCGATGGCTCCGGGCGCGACGGCGATCCGTCGGATCCGGGCGACTACGTCACCTCGAGCGACGTCGGCGTGGTGCCCGGCTGCACCAGCGGCGACGTCGGCGACAGCAGCTGGCACGGCACGCAGACCGCCGGGCTGATCGGTGCGGCGACGAACAACGGCATCGGCATGGCCGGCGCCGGCCATGCCGTGATGCTGCTGCCGGTGCGCGTGCTCGGCAAGTGCGGCGGCTACGACTCCGACATCCAGGCCGCGATGCTGTGGGCCGCCGGGCTCACCGCGACGCCGGTGGCGAATCCGTACCCGGCCAGGGTGATCAACCTGAGCCTCGGCTCGAAAGGCGCGTGCAGCGCGGCCTACATCGATGTCGTCGGCCAGGTCAATGCTGCCGGTGTCGTGGTGGTCGCAGCCGCCGGCAACGACGGGCTGGCCGTCGGCACGCCGGCCAACTGCCCGGGCGTGATCGCGGTGGCCGGCGTTCGCCATGCCGGCACCAAGGTCGGCTACTCCGATCTCGGGCCCGAGATCGCGATCGCCGCACCGGCCGGCAACTGCGTCAACTCGGGTGGCGACTGCCTGTTTCCGCTGCTCACGACCAGCAACAGCGGCAAGACCGACCCGGTGGCCGGCGCGGCCGGTGCAACCTACACCTCCAGCGGCGCCGACGCATCGCTGGGCACGAGCTTCTCGGCGCCGCTGGTCTCCGGCACCGTCGCGCTGATGCTGAACGCGAACGCGACGCTGACGCCTGCAGCGGTACTCGACGCGTTGAGGTCGAGCGCGCGCGCTTTCCCGACGAGTGGCGCGGCGGCGACGCAACGCGTCGCGGGCGGGCCGTTCGTGCCCATCGGCGCCTGTTCTGTGCCGACTGCCGTTGCGCAAGACGGCGAGTGCTACTGCACGGCCAGCACCTGCGGCGCCGGCCTGCTCGACGCCGGGGCCGCCGTTGCCCGCGTCGCCAAGTTGAGCGCGAACATCTATGCGACGCCGAGGAACGCAGTGGTGGGTGCGACCATCGGCCTCGACGCCACCGGTTCGGTCGTCGCGGTCGGCGGCAACCCGATCACCGGTTACCAGTGGACGATCAGCAACGACACCAGCAGTTCCGCGTTCGCGAGCGCGACGAATGCGCCGACCGCCACACTGGTACCGGGCACCGCCGGCACCGTGACGGTCAGCCTGACCGTCACAGACAGTGCGGGCCAGCAGGCCACGACCAGCACCGTGCTCGCCGTCAGCGCCGTACCGGCGACCGCAACCGATGCGGCGCCGTCCTCCGACGGTGGCGGCGCGATGGAACTCGGCTGGCTGCTCGGGTGGCTGGCCTCGGTGATCGGGGTGCGTGTGGTCACGCCGCGGCGCCGCCGCGACTGACCAGCAGCCTCAGTTGGCCGGTGCTTTCGCGCAGGGCACGAAACCCTTGCCGAGCGCATCGGCCTTCATCGCCGCGAGGGTCGTGGCAAGCGACGGTTCGGCCTTCTCGACCCGCAACCATTGGCTACTCGACGCGGCGGTCAGCTCGACCACGCGGGCGCCGCGCAGGCCCTGCTGTGCGAACCGGTCCACCGCCTGCGTGGCCCCCCCGCGCTGGTCGAAACGGCCCAGCGACAGGCCCGGTTCGAGCGCCGGGTTGTCGCGGACTTCTTCATACGGCAACTGGCGCCGGTTGAGCTCGTCTTCCTTGTTGCGCATCACCGCCCGGTTCGCATATTTGCCGAGGTAGACGATCCAGGCGCCGGGCCGGTCGATCCGCAAGGTGACCCAGCTGCCGCTCGGCAGCGCGAGCTGCGCGGTGGCCTGCGCCGCCGCCATGTCGGCGTCGCTGAAGGGGCCGGCTTCGAGGCAGGCCAACGTCGCAGGCGTGGCGGAGGCAGCGGGCGAGGGTGCGCTCGCTGCCGCCGAGGGTGCGCTCGCGGCACCCGCCGGCAGGATGCGCACTGTCTCGGGCCGCACCTGGCGCGCGAGCCGCTCGGGCTCGCGGTCGCCGATCGATCGGACGCTGACGACGCCATCGAGCCAGCCCTGCGTCCACGCGTAAAACGCCAGGTTGGCCAGCAGCAGCAGGGCCACCAACACTCTCAGCATGGCCTGCCGATCACGAACGGGCCGGCGTCGGCGCCGCGAGTCGAACGCTGACCTCGCCGCTCGAAACGCTGACAATGCCGGCGGCCGACTGCACCAGCAATGCGCCCTGCGCCGACACGCCCCGCGCGACGCCCTCCGGCCCATCGGCCCGCGACGTGCGCACCGCGCGGCCACGCAGCACGTCGCGCGCCGCGAAGCGCTCGGCGAAGGCCGCGAAACCTTCGCGCTCGAACAGCTTCAATGCCTGCACCAGCGGCAGCGCGACGCGGGCCAGCACATCAGGCGCGCTGGCCGACGCGTCGAGTTCACTGATCGACGCGAAGCCGCTGTTCGGCTCACCGGCGTCGAAGGGCATCACGTTCAGCCCGACGCCGATGACCGCGAGCCGCTGCGCGCCCGCCGCGACGGTTTCGATCAGGATGCCGCCGAGCTTGCGGCCCGCGCCCGGCCCGCCCGCAGCATTCACGAGCCACAGATCGTTCGGCCACTTCAGGCCGATGTGAGGGCCGGCCGCGCTGGGCGCAGCCACATCGAGCGCCTCGCACAAGGCGACGCCGACCGCGAGCGACAGCCCCGACCAGTCGGCCACTTCGAGCGGCAGGCAAAGCGAGAACGTCAGCGACGCGCCTGCCGCCGATTGCCAGACGCGGCCCTGCCGGCCGCGCCCGGCGCTCTGGTGTTCGGCCACCAGCAGGCAAGGTTGCAGGGCGATCGCGCGGCGGCCGAAGGCGCTGCTCTCGACGCTGCGACGCACCCGCACGGCGCCGTCGTCGGCCGGGTCGTCGGCAACGGCGCGCGCACGTTCCAGCAACGCGGTGTTGGTGGAGGTGGTGCGTTGCACCAGCTCGACGCTCAGCCCCGGCAACAGCGTTTCGAGCTGCTGCCGCAGGGCTTCGGTGCCCCAGTGAAGTGCCGGCTCCGGCATCGCGGTGCGCTCCGCCAATCAGCGTCTGCGCGCGAGCATCGTGCCGCGGCAGCCCTTCGTGCCGCAGCGGCATTCGAACTGCTTCTTCAGCTTCGGCGTGTAGCGTTCGTCGATGATCAGGCCGTAGTCGTAGAACAGCTCGGTGCCCGGCTCGATCGCGCGCAGCGCCTTGATGAAGATGCGGCCGTCGACCTCGTCGGCCTCGCAGTTGGGGCTGCAGGCGTGGTTGATCCAGCGCGCCGAATTGCCGCCGTATTTGGCATCGATCACGTGCTTGTCGTCGATGTGGAAATAGAAGGTATGGTCCGGGTCTGCCGGATCGTGCGGATGGCGACGCAGCGCCTCTTTCCAGCTGATGACCTCGCCCTTGTATTCGATGACCACTTCGCCTTTTTTCAGCGGCGCGACATTGAAGACCCCTTTGCCGTGAACCCCGGACTTGCGGACCTGGATGCGCCGTCC
>JANMAW010000398.1:0-2796 GCA_031360005.1 Rhizobacter sp. | reverse complement strand
TGGCCGTTGACCTGCACGCGGCCCTTGCCGATCTCGTCGGCGCTGAGGCTGCGGGTCTTGAAGAAGCGGGCGGCCCAGAGCCATTTGTCGAGGCGGACCTTGTCGGCCGCCTTGCCGGTACTCGAAATCTCTTTCATTGAGGCGGATTGTCAGCCAGGGGCAGCCGAACGGTGGCGTCGAGACCCTGCACATGGGCCCGCAACTCGCGATTCTCAAGCGCGATGCTGCCGCCCAGCGACACCACGATCTCATGGCAGATCGCGAGACCGAGACCCGCGCCGCGCTGCCGGCTGTCGGCGGGCGAGCCGGCTGCGAAGGGCTGGAACAGGCGCCCGCGCTGCTCGTCCGGGATGCCCGCACCACTGTCCGCGATGGTCAGCGCGACGTGGCGCGAATCACGCGCCATCACGATCGCCAGGCGCGACCCATGCGGCGTGCTCTTGACCGCGTTGTGCAACAGGTTGCGTACCAGCTCGCGCAGTGCCCATTCGTGCGCGCGCACCGGCGCAGCCACAGTGTCGAGCGAGAAGTCGAGCCGGTGCTCGGCGATCAGCGGCGCCAGATCGAGCGCGACGGCGCGCACGATCTCCGCCCAGTCGACGACCGGCGCGCCGCCCTGCTGGCGCAGCTGCTCGACCTTGGCGAGCGCGAGCATCTGGTTCGCCAGCTCGGTGGCGCGCAGCACCGTGTGGTTGATCTCGATCAGCGCCTGCGCCGGCTCCACATCGCCGCGCAGCGCCGACTGCACCTGCGTCTTCAGTACCGCCAGCGGCGTGCGCAGCTGATGCGAAGTGTCGCGAACGAAGCGCTTCTGGTGTTCGAGCAAGTGGCCGAGACGCGCCATCACCTGATTCGTCGCGTCGACCAGCGGCAGCAATTCGCGCGGCGCACCGCTGAGCTCGATCGGTGTCAGGTCGTTCGCGCTGCGTGCGTTGATGCGGGCGCTCAAATCGCGCACCGGCTGCGTCGCACGCTGCACCACGACGACGACGGCGCCGGCGATCAGTGCGACCAGCGCCGCCTGGCGCCACAGCGTGTCGATCAGGATCTGGCGCGCCAGCGTGTGGCGCAGTTCCAGCGTCTCGGCCACCTGGATCGTCGCGATGCCACGACCGTCGGCGCCGGCCACCGGCTGCAGCAGCACCGCGACGCGCACCGGCTGGCCGCTGTAGGTGTCGTCGTAGAAGTCGACCAGCGCCGCGTACGGCCCCTTGGCGGGCAGCTTGCCGCGCCAGGCGGGCAGGTCGGCGTAGCCCGAAACCATCTCGCCCTTGAACCCGCTGACCTTGTAGAACATGCGGCTGCGATTGTCGGCCTCGAAGGGTTCCAGCGCGGAATAGGGCACGGTCGCGCCGAGGTGCGCATCGGCACCGCCACCGATCACTTCGAGATCCTCGCCGATCGACTTCGCCGAGGCCAGCAAGGTCCGGTCGTAGGCGGTATCGGCCGAGCGCAACGCCTGCCGGTACAGGCTCACGGTGTTGATGGACACAAAGCCGAGCACCGGCAGCAGGATGCCCAGCAACAACCGGCTGCGCAGCGACAGGCGCTGGCTCACGCCAACACCCCGGTCGCCGCCTGCCACGCTCGACCCTGCGCGAAGGTCGGGCCTCGTGTGGGGCGGCGCGGCGTGGCGGCCCGGCTCATTCGGAAGCCTTCAGCAAATAGCCCAGCCCGCGCAAGGTGACGAGTTGCGCGCCGGTGTGCACGAGCTTCTTGCGCAATCGGTAGGCGACGACCTCGATCGCTTCCGACTGCACTTGCGACTCGCCCGGAAAAACCAGCTCGGACAAGCGCTCCTTTGCGACCGCCTGCCCCGCCTTCGCGAGCACGGCGCGCAGCAGTGCAGCCTCGCGCGGCGCCAGTTCGAGCGGCTCGCCGCGAAAGTACACCGCGCCGCTGTCGGCGTCGCAGCGCAGGCCGCTGAACTCGCGTCCGGCATCCGCATCCGCATCGGCTGACGGCGCGGCACGGCGCGCGAGGGCGCGCACGCGAGCCTCCAGTTCATCGAGGTCGAAGGGCTTGGGCAGGTAGTCGTCGGCGCCGGTGTTCAGCCCGAGGATGCGGTCACCGACGGTGCCGCGCGCGGTCAGGATCAGCACCGGCGTCTGCAACCCCGCGGCGCGGGCCTGCGCCAGCACCTGCAGGCCATCGAGGCCGGGCAGGCTCAGGTCGAGCAGCACGACGTCGGGCACGCTGGCGTGCCAGCGGTCGAGCGCGCGCGCGCCGTCGGCGCAGGTGACGACCTGCATGCCGCGGCGCTGGAACGTGCGCTGCAAGCTTGTCTGCATCGCGAGGTTGTCTTCGACGAGCAGGATCTTCATGCGGCAACGGTAGCAGGGCGAGGATTCGTGTTTCCCCTAGGCCGGTCGACAGCCGATTGACAGACTGACTCGCGAGCATCGACCATCGGAGCAAATCCGGAATCGAGGAGACATGCCATGCGTCGCGATACCTTCCTGAAATCCCTTGCCGCGCTGGCCGCTGCCGGCGCGTTGCCGTTGCCGGCTTCTGCCGCGGGCGCGAACCTGAAGATGCTGATCCCCGCCAACCCGGGTGGCGGCTGGGACAGCACCGGCCGCGCGCTCGGCAAGGCATTGATGGAGTCCGGCGCGGCCGCGTCGGTCAGCTACGACAACAAGGGCGGCGCGGCCGGTGCGATCGGCCTCGCCCAGTTCGTCAACGGCAACAAGGGCGATCCGAACGCGATGATGACGATGGGCGCCGTGATGCTGGGCGGCATCATCACCGGCAAGCCGCCGGTGTCGCTCTCGCAAGCCACGCCGCTGGCGCGCA
>JANMAW010000381.1:0-2416 GCA_031360005.1 Rhizobacter sp. | reverse complement strand
CGTGGTCGCGCACGCGTTCCCGATCGGCATCGACGTCGACGAGTTCCGGCGCCTGGCCGGCAGCACCGAATCGCGCGAGACCGAGGCGATGCTGCGCGACCAGTACAGCAAGCGCAGGCTGCTGGTCGGCGTCGACCGGCTCGACTATTCGAAAGGGCTGCCGCGGCGCTTTCGAGCGTTTCGCGAGTTGCTCGCGAGCTACCCCGAGAACCGCCACAGCGCGACCTTGATCCAGATCGCCTCGCCGACGCGCGAGACGGTGAACGCCTACGAAGACCTGCGTCACGAACTCGAGGGCCTGGCCGGCGAGATCAACGGCCACTACGGCGAACTCGACTGGATGCCGATCCGCTACATGAACCGCATCTGGGCACGGCGCCGCTTGCCGGCGCTGTACCGCTGCGCGCGGGTCGCGCTGGTGACGCCGCTGCGCGACGGCATGAACCTGGTTGCGAAGGAGTTCGTCGCGATGCAGGACGAGGCCGATCCGGGCGTGCTGGTGCTGTCGCGCTTCGCCGGTGCGGCCGAGCAGATGCGCCAGGCGCTGCTGGTCAATCCGTACGACATCCCGGCCACCGCGCAGGCGATCCAGCGCGCGCTGCAGATGCCGCTCGACGAGCGCCGCTCGCGCCACGCGGCGCTGCTCGCGCAGACGCGCGCGCAGGACGTGCACTGGTGGCGCCGGGCCTTTCTCGACACGCTCGCCGCGATCGAGCCGCGGGCCCGCGAGGCTGACGCGGGCTGAGGCTACGAATCGATTCCCAACAGCAGGTTGCGCCTTGCCGCTTCGTGCTGATAGACCTTCGGCATCAACGCGGCTTCTTGTGCTTCACCTGTACGCGCGCGAGCGCCTCGCTGCGAATGGCCTTCCAGTCGGCTTTGGTGAGTTCGCTTCTCGGGCTGTTCAGGCCTTCCAGAAGCTTGGCCGAGAGTTCTTCTTCGGCCTTGCGCTTCTCGTCGGCGCGGATCAGCTCACGCACGTATTCGCTGGCGCTGCTGTAGCGCCCCGTCGAGATCTGCCCGTCGACGAACTGCTTCAGCGGCTCCGGAAGGGAAATGTTCATGCTTTCCATGCGGGCCACCTCCATCGGCCTGACACTGCGACAAGGATGACATGAAATGGCAAAACATGCCATCCTGGAATTTCCTCCGCGTTGAGCGGAGAAGCCGAGCAGCCGCCGGGTTCAGCTCTTCGGGATGAGCCGCGGCTGCCCGTCGCGGTCGATCGCGACGTAGGTCAGGTTCGCCTCGGTCACCTTGACGACCTGCAGGTCGGCCGGGTTGCGCTCGGCGTAGACCTCGACGTTGACGGTGATCGACGTGCGCCCGATGCGCTCGACCTTGGCGTAGAAGCTCAGCAGGTCGCTGATCGACACCGGCTGCTTGAAGATGAACTGGTTCACGGCCACCGTCACGATGCGGCCCTTGGCGATGCGCGACGGCAGCACCGCGCCGGCGATGTCGACCTGGGCCATGATCCAGCCGCCGAAGATGTCGCCGTTGCCGTTGGCATCTGCCGGCATCGGCATCACGCGCAGCACCAGTTGGCGGTCGTCGGGCAGGCGCAGCGGCGCGAGCGGGTCGGGCGGCGGGTCGGCGCACGCACCGTCACTTGAAATCTCTGCCATATTGCTTCACCTGCCCCGTGGTACCGAGCGCTCTCTCGCTCGATCGTTGGTTCGTTGTTCGTCCACGCGATTCTTTCACCTTTCGGATTCCTCCCCCGCCACCTCGATGCGCCCTGCCAGCCTCGCCGCCCCCCCGTTGCCGGGCCAGCCCTCAGCGGCGGCGCCGCGCTCCGACTGGGCGACGCTCAAGCGGCTGCTGCCCTACGTCTGGCAATGGCGCTGGCGCGTGCTGGTCGCGCTGGGCTTTCTGGTCGCGGCCAAGCTCGCCAATGTCGGCGTGCCGCTGGTGCTCAAGCAACTCGTCGACGCGCTGACGCTCAAGCCCGGCGACCCGGCCGCGGTGCTGGTGGTGCCGGTGGCGCTGCTGGTCGCGTATGGCGCGTTGCGGCTGTCGATCACCGCGTTCACCGAACTGCGCGAGTTCCTGTTCTACCCGGTGGCGGCGCGCATCGCGCGGCGCGTCTCGCTCGAGGCGTTCGAGCACCTGCTCGCGCTGAGCCTGCGCTTCCACCTCGAGCGCCAGACCGGCGGCGTCTCGCGCGACCTGGAGCGCGGCTCGCGCTCGATCCAGTCGCTGCTGAACTTCACGATCTACAACATCCTGCCCACCTTGTTCGAGATCACGCTGGTGATCGGGCTGCTCGCGACCAAGTTCGACGGCTGGTTCGCTGCCATCACCTTCGGCGCGCTCGCGACCTACATCGTCTTCACCGTCAGCGTGACCGAGTGGCGCACCCACTTCCGGCGCGCGATGAACGAGCAGGACAGCAAGGCCAACACGCGCGCGG
>JANMAW010000357.1:0-1861 GCA_031360005.1 Rhizobacter sp. | reverse complement strand
ATCACCACCGCCGGCACGCCGACGATGGGCAAGCTCGACCCTGCTGCTTATCAGCGCACAGTGAAAGTGCTGCTGGCCGGCGGCAGCGACCCGGTGATCAAGAAGGACCCCGGAAGCGCCGCGTGGACGCACGCGGTCTGGGACAAGGCGATGGCGAAGTAGTCTGCTGCGCGCGGTCGCAATGCATCAGTGCAGTGGCTCGCACCGGCACCCGGAAGATGAGGCCGCGCCGACCGGCGCGCTTCATCGTCGACCGTCTTGGAGCGGTTCGAAGCTCATCGTCCGGCCCCCGCCCGCGCCCAGATCGTGGCGGCGCGTCAGAGGCCCACGAGGTAGTGCGCCAGATTCTCGATGTCCTGTTCGTTCAGCGTGCCGGCGACGCTGGTCATGCTGCCGGCGTCGTTGGTGCGTGACCGCGCCTTGAAATCTCTCAGTTGCTTGACGATGTAGTCGTAGTGCTGGCCGGCCACGCGCGGGATCTCGTTCTGCCCGGCGAAACCGCCGAGATGGCACATGGTGCACAGGGTCTCGTCGGCCTTGAGCTTGCCGAGACCGGCCTTGGCGGCGTCGACCGGGAAATTCTGGACCGGCGGCTTCTGCTTCGCAAAATAGTCCGACAACTCGCGCATCTCGTCGCGGGTCATGCCGGTGACCATCGGGCTCATCAGATCGTTGGTGCGGCGACCTTCCTGGAAGTCGCGCAACTGCAGGTACATGTAGCGCGAGGTCTGGCCGGCCAGGATCGGATACGCCGCCTGAGTCGACCTTCCCTGCGGCCCGTGGCACGCCGCGCAGACGGCGGCCTTCGGGGGCTCGGCGAGCGCCGGCTGCGCCCGCCCCGCAAGCGCTGCTGAAAGCATCAGCAGGCTCGCGATCGTTCGATGCAATGACATCACGCGGTCGCGCCGTTCAGGGCAGTGCGAACACGATGACCGTGTTGCCGCGCTTGAAGTCGAGCTGGGTGTTGCCCCCGGCGGCCACCGCAACGTATTGCTTGCCGCCGACCGTGTACGACACCGCCGGCGCGTTCACGCCGGCGCCGCACTGGTACTCCCACAGCATCTTGCCATCGCGGGCGTCGAACGCGCGGAACAAGCCATTGCCTTCGCCGTTGAACACGAGGCCGCCCGCGGTGGCGAGCACACCGCCGATCAGCGGCTGCTCGGTGTCGAACTTCCACGCCAACTTGCCGGTGTCGAGGTTGACTGCAGCCAGGCGCCCCCACTGCTTCTCGCTGGCGATCACCTTGAATGCACCGCCCAGCCAGAGCTTGCCACCGGGGTACTTGGCGTCCTCGACGTGGTACGTCATCGGCTGGTGCAGGTTCGCGGCATAGGCCATGCGCAGCGTCGGATTGACCGCCATCGGGCTCCATTCGACGCCGCCGTTCGCGCCCGGCAGCATGCGTGCACCATCCTTCGTCGGCAGCACCCACATGTTCTCCTGCGGAATCATCGCCTCGCTGAAGCGGATCAGTTCGCCGGTGGCACGGTCATGCACGTAGACATGGCCGGTCTTGCCACCGTGGATCGCGACCTTGCGCATCCTGCCGTCCTTGCCCGCCGCTTCGGTCAGGATCACGGGCGAGACGGCGTCGAGATCCCACACATCGTGCGCGACGTACTGGTAGTGCCATTTGTACGCGCCGGTGTTCAGGTCGACCGCGACGATCGAATCGGTGTACAGGTTGTCGCCGGGCCGCTCGGCGCCGTACAGGTCAGGGCTGGGGTTGCCGACGACGAAAAACGCGGTGTTCGACTCGCGGTCGACCGCCGGCGCCATCCAGACACCGCCACCGAGCGTCTTGTAGAAGTCGCCCCCCTTCGCGAACTGCGCCTTCTCTGCCGCGATGTCGCGCTTC
>JANMAW010000345.1:0-1555 GCA_031360005.1 Rhizobacter sp. | reverse complement strand
GTCTCCCTCGACGAACTCGAGCGGGCGTTCCGCGAGACGGCTCCAGAAATCGTGCCCGCGGCCACTCCTGTGAAGGCAGCACCGCCGGCGCCAAAGGCCGCGGCCAAGCCGGCTGCGAAGAAATCCGTCGTGGAGGCGGATGTGCCGGTCGCCGATGCCGACAAGGTCGCGAACCAGTCGATCCGCGTCAACGTCGATACGCTCGAACACCTCATGACGATGGTGTCGGAGCTGGTGTTGACCCGCAATCAGCTCCTCGAAATCGGCCGGCGTCACGAGGACTCCGAATTCAAGGTGCCGCTGCAGCGCCTGTCGAACGTCACCGCCGAATTGCAGGAAGGCGTGATGAAGACGCGGATGCAGCCGATCGGCAATGCCTGGCAGAAGCTGCCGCGCATCGTGCGCGACCTGTCGTCCGAACTCGGCAAGCAGATCGAACTCGAGATGCACGGCGCCGACACCGAGCTCGATCGGCAGGTGCTCGATCTGATCAAGGATCCGCTGACGCACATGGTGCGCAACTCGGCCGACCACGGTCTCGAGATGCCTTCCGACCGAGCGAACGCCGGCAAGCCGGAGCAGGGCACGATTCGCCTCTCGGCCTATCACGAAGGCGGTCACATCATCATCTGCATCGCCGACGACGGGCGCGGCCTGAACACCGAGGCGATCAAGGCCAAGGCGGTTTCCAACGGCATCGTTTCCGAGGCTGAACTCGAGAAGATGACGGAAGCGCAGATCCACAGGTACATCTTTGCACCGGGCTTCTCGACCGCGGCGAAGGTCACCAACGTCTCCGGCCGCGGCGTCGGTATGGATGTGGTGCGGACCAATATCGATCAGATCGGCGGCACCATCGAGGTGAAGTCGGTGCCGGGCGAAGGTTCGAGCTTCATCATCAAGATCCCGCTGACGCTCGCTATCGTATCTGCGCTGATCGTCGAGGCGGCGGGCGACCGCTTCGCCATTCCACAGCTCTCGGTGGTCGAACTCGTTCGTGCGCGGGCGAACTCGGAGCATCGCATCGAGCGCATCAAGGACACGCCGGTGCTGCGGCTGCGCAACAAGCTGCTGCCGCTGATCCATCTGAAGAAGCTGCTCAAGATCGACGACGGCGCGGAGATCGATCACGAGAACGGCTTTATCGTTGTCACCCAGGTCGCCAGCCAGACCTTCGGTATCGTCGTCGACGGCGTCTTCCACACTGAAGAGATCGTCGTCAAGCCGATGTCGAGCAAGTTGCGCCACATCACGATGTTCTCGGGCAACACGATCCTTGGCGACGGTTCGGTGATCATGATCATCGATCCGAACGGCGTGTCGCAGGCGGTCGGTCCCTCGGTTGCCTCCACGGCCATGGCCCAGACCGACACCGAGGCCGAGCAGCGCGCTGCTGCCGCAAATACGCTGTCGCTGCTCGTGTTCCGCGCCGGCTCGCCGGAGCCGAAGGCGGTGCCGCTGTCGCTGGTCACGCGCCTCGAGGAGATCGATTGCAAGAAGATCGAGCTCTCGAATGGCCGCCACATGGTGCAGTACCGCGGCCAGCTCATGCCGC
>JANMAW010000320.1:0-4874 GCA_031360005.1 Rhizobacter sp. | reverse complement strand
GTCATGGCGCGCGAGTCGGTGTGGAGAAGCCCCGATGATGGCAAAGAAAATGCCGCCCGGAGGCGGCATGGTCGCGAGCGCGTTGGCGCGTCACTCTTCCTGGAAGGTCGCGTCGCGCTTCTTGCTGATCGACGGCAGCATCACGATCACGATCATCAGCAGCGCTACCGCCAGCAGGCCGGCCGACAGTGGGCGGGTGATGAAGGCCGTCCAGTCGCCGCGCGACAGCAGCAGCGCGCGGCGCAGGTTCTCTTCCATCATCGGCCCGAGGATGAAGCCCAGCAGCAACGGCGCCGACTCGCAGCTCAGCTTGTAGAACAGGTAGCCGATCACCGCGAAGATCGCCGTCATGTAGACGTCGAAGTTGTTGTTGTTCAGCGAGTACACGCCGATGCAGCAGAACAGCGTGATCGCCGGGAACAGGTACTTGTAAGGCACCGTCAGCAGCTTGATCCAGATGCCGATCAGCGGCAGGTTCAGGATCACCAGCATCGCGTTGCCGACCCACATCGAGGCGATCAAACCCCAGAACAACTGCGGGTTGCTGGTCATCACCTGCGGGCCGGGCTGGATGCCCTTGATCGTCATCGCGCCGACCATCAGGGCCATCACCGCGTTGGGCGGAATGCCGAGCGTGAGCATCGGGATGAACGAGGTCTGCGCGCCGGCGTTGTTGGCCGCTTCGGGGCCGGCAACACCGCGGATGTTGCCCTTGCCGAAGGGCACCTGGCCCGGGCGGCCCTTCATCTTCTTCTCGACCGTGTAGGCCGCGAACGAGGCCAGCAAGGCGCCACCACCGGGCAGCACGCCGAGCAGGGAACCGAGGGCCGTGCCACGCATGACGGCGGGCCAGGCGTCCTTGAAGTCCTGCTTGGTCGGCCACAGGCCCTTGACGTCCTTGGTGAAGACCTCGCGGTGCTCGGCCGGCTGGCCGAGGTTGGAGATGATCTCGCCGAAGCCGAACACGCCCATCGCGATCACGACGAAGCCGATGCCGTCGGTGAGCTCGGGGATGTCGAAGCTGTAGCGCGCGGTGCCCGAGATCACGTCGGTGTTGATCTGCGCGAGCAGCAGGCCGAGGATGATCATCGCGATCGCCTTGATCAGCGAGCCCGAGGCCAGCACCACCGCGCCGATCAGGCCGAGCACCATCAGCGAGAAGTACTCGGCCGGCCCGAATTTGAACGCGAGTTCGGTCAGCGGCGGCGCGAACGCGGCGATGATGATCGTGCCCACGCACCCGGCGAAGAACGAGCCCAGGCCGGCCGCCGCGAGCGCCGCACCCGCGCGGCCCTGGCGCGCCATCGCGTAGCCGTCGATCGCCGTTACGACCGAGCTCGATTCGCCCGGCACATTGATCAGGATCGCGGTGGTCGAGCCGCCGTATTGCGCGCCGTAGTAGATGCCGGCCAGCATGATCAGCGCCGGCGTCGCATCCAGGGCGTAGATCGAAGGCAGCAGCATCGCGATCGTCGCGACCGGGCCGAGGCCGGGAAGCACGCCGATCAGCGTGCCGAGAATGCAGCCGAAGAACGCATACAGCAGATTGGTGGCGGTGAACGCCACGCCGAAGCCGAGCGCGAGGTTATTGAGCAGGTCCATGGGTGAGCCTTTGTTGCGCGCGGTCGTGCGGGTTCTGGTCTTCGTCAGCCAACCAGGAAGCTCGGCCAGAGCGGAATGGTCAGCTTCAGGCCCGCGACGAAGATCAGCCATGAGAAGGCCGTGAGCAAGACCGAATTGACGATCACGCCCAGCCACTTGAATTCGTCACCCGCCAGGCTGACCATCATGATGAGGATCGGCACCGAAACCACCAGGCCGAGGCGGTTGATCGTCGAGCCGAACACCGCGATCGAAACGACGATCACGATCAGCGGCCGCCACGCGATCGAACCGATCGGGTCCCCGGCTTCGGTCTCGATCGTCAGCGACTTGAACAACACAATCGCGCCGAGGATCGCCATCAGCACGCTCAGGATCAGCGGGAAGTAGCCTGCGCCCGGCTTGGCCGAACTGCCCATCGAATAGTTGGTCGCGCCGATGGCGAACACGACACCGACCACAACGAACATCAACCCCGAAAAGAAGTCTCGCTGGCTCTTGATCTTCACACTGCCCTCCGGTCTTTCGGTTGCGATGATTCTAGACATGGCTTTCAGCGGGACTTGTCCGGGTTAGGCCTGACGGCGCGTCAGCTCTCCCAGGCCGGCGTGGCGCGCAGTACCTCGTCGAGCGTGGTCAGCCCTTCGGCCACCTTCATCGCGCCGGCCAGGCGCAGCGGCCGCAGGCCGTCGGCGAGCGACTGCCGGCGCAGCCCGGCAGCGTCCAGCGCCGGGTGGATCAGGGTGCGCGCCGCGTCGGTCACCGTCAGCAACTCGTAAAGCCCGGCGCGCCCGCGGTAGCCTGTCATACGGCATTCGAGGCACCCCACCGCCTTGTACGGCTTGACGCTGCCGTTCAGGCGCCAGGGCTTGACGATCTCATCCAGACTGGCACTCGTGACGCCGTCGTCGGGTTGCTTGCAGCTCGGGCACAGCGTGCGCACCAGACGCTGCGCCAGCACGCCGATGACGGTCGAGCCGATCAGATACGGCGCCACGCCCAGGTCGATCAGCCGCGTGACGGCGGAAGCCGCGTCGTTCGTGTGCAGCGTGCTGAACACCAGGTGGCCGGTGAGGGCGGCCTGGATCGCCATCTCGGCGGTTTCGAGGTCGCGGATCTCGCCGACCATGATGACGTCCGGGTCCTGCCGCATCAGCGCGCGCAGGCCCTCGGCGAAGTTGAGGTCGATCTGCGGCTGTACCTGGGTCTGGTTCAGCGCCGGCTGGATCATTTCGATCGGGTCTTCGATCGTGCAGACGTTGACCTCTTCGGTGGCCAGGCGCCGCAGTGTCGAGTACAGCGTGGTGGTCTTGCCCGAGCCGGTCGGACCGGTCAGCAGGATGATGCCGTGCGGTTGCGCGACCAGCGTTTCCCAGCGCTTGCCGTCATGGCTGCCGAAGCCGAGAGCCTCGAGCGGCTTGACCGTGGTGTCGGGGTCGAAGATGCGCATCACCATCTTCTCGCCGAACGCGGTGGGCAAGGTCGACAACCGCATCTCGACCTCATCGCCCGTCGGGTTGCGGGTCTTGATGCGGCCGTCGAGCGGGCGGCGCTTCTCGACCACGTCCATGCGGCCGAGCAGCTTGATGCGCGCGATCATCGCGTTCATCACGCCGGGGGGCAACTGGTAGACGGTGTGCATCACGCCATCGATGCGAAAGCGGATCACGCTGCGCTCGCGCTTCGGCTCGAGGTGGATGTCGGAGGCACGCTGATCGAAGGCGTATTGCCAGAGCCAGTCGACCACCTGCACGACCCCCTGGTCGTTGGCGTCGAGCTGCTTGTTGCTGCGGCCGAGTTCGACGAGTTGCTCGAAGCTTGCGAGCGGCGAGGTCTCGCCGGTCTTGATGGCATTGCGGACCGAGCGCGACAGCGTGTAGAACTCGGTCGTGTAACGCGCCAGCTCGAGCGGGCTCGCCACCACCAGCTTCACCGTCTTGCGCGCATGCGCCTCGATCTCGGCGACCCAGGCCACGTCGAGCGGCTCGCAGGTGGCGATGGTGACTTCGCTCAAACCGACCGTCAACGGCAACGCCTGGCGGCGTTCGGCGTAGGTGATCGACATGATTTCGGCCACCCGCCCAACGTCGACGCGCAACGGGTCGATGCGCAGGTAGGGCAGGCCGCAGCGGCCGGCCAGCCACTCGGTCAACGCTTCGAGATCGAGCGGCTTGGCACTGCCCTGGCGCAGCAGGTTCGCAGCCGCGAGCCGCACGAGCGGGTGCTGCGCGCTGTCGCCGCCGGCGAAGCGCCGCGTCGTCTGCTCGGCGTCCTCGGCGCCGATCACGCCGTCGTCGCGCAGCCACTTCAGCAGCGCGCGCCACTGCAGCTTGCCGGCGTGGCTGGAATCGCGAGTGGCAGCAGCAGCTTTCATGGGCGAAATCAGTTGGGTTCGACGGCTGCGGGAACACCCGCCAGCGGCCGTATCATGCGAAGCCATTTCTTCGCCGGCAGCTTGAGCCGGCTCTCGATGTTATCCGCGCGCGCCGTCAGCACCGCACGCTCCGGTATCAACGTGTTCTTCAGCGCGACCACCACCGTGTTGCCTTCCTTCGTCGGCCGCAGGCTCCGGACCTGCGCGTCGCCGAAGGCCGCGGCAATGCGCGCGGCACTGCGCTCGAAGCTGGCGTCGCGCCCGAACAGGTTGACCGTCATCACGCCGCCGTCGGCGAGCAGGCGCTCGCAGTCCCGGTAGAAGGCGGCACTGTCGAGCACCGGGCCCGCGGCGTCGTGGTCGTACAGGTCGATGCACAGCACCTGCGCCGAGCCGCCGCGGCCGGCGTCGGCAACGTAATGCGCGGCGTCCATCTCCAGCACGTTCAGGCGCGCCGAGTCGGCCGGCAGGTGAAACAGCAGCCGGCACGCATCGATCACGCTCGGGTTCAGCTCGACCGCCGTGCAGCGCATGCGCAGGATGCTGTGGCAAAAGCGCGTGATCGCGGCGGCGCCCAGGCCGAGCTGCACCGCGTGGCCGTGCGTCAGCTCGGCTTCGGGCCGCAGCAGCAACCAGACCATCATGCGCTGGATGTACTCGAGTTCGAGTGCCAGCGGCTTGCGCAGCCGCATCGCGCCCTGCACCCACGGCGTGCCGAGGTGCAGGTAGCGCACGCCGTCGGCCTCGGAGACAGTCGCGGGGGCGAGATCGCGCCCTTTCTGCTCGCGGGCGCTCATGCCACTCCGTGTTCATCGAGAACCGACCGCCACGCGCCCAGCTTGCGCTCGAAGCTCCAGCTCGCGTTCGCCGGGCTGGTGGACGGCAGGCGATGCACCGG
>JANMAW010000302.1:0-2192 GCA_031360005.1 Rhizobacter sp. | reverse complement strand
GCTGGCATCGGCGCTCGCCACAGCGGGTTGGGCCAGGCTCTCGCTTGCAGCCATCACCCGCACCGAACCGTCGCCGCCGAAGCCGGTCAGCCGCACTTCCACGCCGCGTTGTTGCGGCGGGTAGCACAGGCCCTTGTCGGCACAGCCCTGGTTCGTGACGAGCAATTCAAACTTGCTCGATGCCTGCTGCACCGGGACATTGATACGGACCACGTCGCGGTAGGTCTCGACGTTCTTCTGAAAAGTCTCGTCGAACTTGGTCTTGCCGACGGGCAGCGTCGGCGAGCCGAGCGTTGCGCCGGTGGCAGCGAACTTGAACTGCTCGCGGTAAAGATAGTAGCCGGGGGCAACGGTCAGAGTCACTTCGACCGTGCGCTCGTCGAGCGCGCGCGCGGCCAGCTTGAACGCGACGTCGGGATCGAGGAAATCGTCCGCGGCGGGCGCGGCCACCGCTGCCGCGAACAGCAACAGCGCCGCGAGAAGCCGCAGCCACGGGGTCAGCAAGTGTCGCGTACGCATCGGGATGAGCGGGGAGATGCCTTGAAAGACCTGAGTCGGGCGCCGAGGTTCCCGCTTACCTGAAAAAGCGCCTGCGCGTCAGCACCAGCGCCAGATAGTAGCCTCCCGCGGCGTACGCAGCGAGGATCAGCGCCGGGCGCAGCATGTCATGAGGTAGCTCGCCCAGGATCAGCGGCCGCACCAGCTCGACCGCCGCGGTGAGCGGCAGCGCATTCGCCACCACCTGCAGCCAGCCCGGCATCTGCGCGATCGGAAAGTACACGCCCGACAGAAAGGTCATCGGCGTGATGACCAGCGTGAAGTAGTACGTGAAGAAATCGTAGCCCTTGGCCAGCGCGTTGAACACCAGCGCAACCGACGCGAAGGTGACGCCGACGAACCCAAGCACAGGCAAGGCCAGCAGCATCGTCGGCGCGCGGCTGATGCCCAGCACGAAGATCACGATCATGATCGCCGCCACCGAGAACAGCGACTTGAAAGCCGCCCACAGCATCTCGGCGAAAACGATGTCGTCGAGCGCGATCGGCGCGTTCATGATGCTGTCCCAGGTCTTCTGCATCTGCATTCGCGAGTACGCCGAATACAGCGCCTCGAAGGTCGCGGCCAATGCGGCGCTGACGGCGATGCTGCCCGACGCGAGGAAGCTGATGTACGGCTGACCGTCGATCTGCCCGATCAGCGAACCGAGCCCGTAGCCGAACGCCACCAGCGTGATCAACGGCTCGGCGATGTTGCCGATCACGCTGGGCACCGCCAGCTTGCGCCAGACCAGCAGGTTGCGCATGAACACCGGTCGGAAACTGCCGCTGATGCGAGGCGAGGCGTAGAAGGAAACGAGCATGGCGGTGGTGTTGAACGGGCGCCTTCAGGCGTCTTCACGGATCTGCCGACCCGTCAGCTTGAGGAACAGGTCTTCGAGATTCGCCGGCCGATGCAGATAGCGCACGCGGTGATTCTGCGCGAGCGCCGCCAGCAGCGCTCGGGCGTCGCGCAGGTAGAAAAACACGGTCTCACCGCTGGTCTCGACCCGCTCGGCCAGCGTCGCGTGCGTGGCCGCGACGGCGGCGGTGCCTTCGCCGTAGACCTCGACCACATCGCTTTCCAGATGCGCGGCGATCAGGCCGCGTGGCGTGCCTTCGGCGATCATGCGGCCGTGATCGAGCACCAGCAGCCGGTCGCACAGGCGCTCGGCCTCGTCCATGAAATGGGTCGTGAGCAGAATCGACTTGCCCTGCTGCAGCAGGTTCTGCAGACGCTCCCACATCAGGTGGCGCGCCTGCGGATCGAGGCCGGTGGTGGGCTCGTCGAGCAGCAACAGGTCGGGGTCGTTGATCAGCGCGCGGCCCAGGCTCAACCGGCGCTTCATGCCGCCCGAGAGCTCGCCGGGCTTGACGCCGCCCTTGGCCTGCAGCGCGGCGAATTCGAGCAGCTTCGGGATGCGCGCTTCGACCGTCGCCCGCGGCAATCCGAAGTAGCTGCCGTACACGCGCAGGTTTTCGGTGCAGCTGAAGTCAGGGTCGAGGCTGTCGAATTGCGTGACCACGCCGATGCGCTTCTTGGCCTCGCGCACCTGCTGCGGGATCGGCAGGCCGAACGCTTCGATACTGCCGGCATCCGGCCGGGTCAGGCCCAGGCACATGCGGATGGTCGTCGTCTTGCCGGCGCCGTTCGGG
>JANMAW010000293.1:0-4773 GCA_031360005.1 Rhizobacter sp. | reverse complement strand
CGCAGGAGCACGCGGCGCTGACGCGCGGGCTGTCGTTCGTCTGGCCCGCGCTGCGGCACGCCTACCGGCCGACGCGCTTGTCTCGTAGACTCGTCGCTCCATCACAAGAGGCTGCCGATGAACAAGATCCTTCCGATCGCCGTGCTGAGTGCGTTTGCGCTGGCCGGCTGCGCCCAGATGCCCTCGACCCCCGGCAAACGTGAGCTGATGATCGTCGGCAACGATGAAAAGCAAGGCTGGGACGAATCCGGCAAGGTCGTGCTCGGCGCTCACGGCAAGGACACCGTGTCGATCATCGACATCGGCACCGATCCGCTGGCGCCGCGGATCCTGGTGAACCTGCCGCTCGACAACACGATCGCCGGGCCGCCGGTCAACCTGGCCATCACGCCCGACGAAGGCCTGGCGATCGTCGCCAATTCGCTCAACGTGGTCGAGGAAGGTGGCGTGCGCAAGCAGGTGCCCGACAACCGGCTGTGGGTGATCGACCTGACCACCAGCCCGCCGCAGCTGATCGACACCGTCACGGTGGGCCGCCAGCCATCGGGCCTGACGATCAACCGCGCCGGTACGCTGGCGTTGATCGCGAACCGCGCCGACGGCTCGGTCAGCGTGCTGCGCATCGCCGGCAAGAAGGTCGCGCTGATCGACACCGTGGTCATCGGCGAGCAGGTGGCGCACGTGCGCTTCACGCCCGACGGCAAGCGCGCGCTGGCGGTCAAGTTCCCCGGACACAAGGTGGCAATGCTCGAGGTCGACGGCGAGAAGGTCAGCTACAACAAGCTCGACATGGCGGCCGGCCTGTGGCCGTACAACGTCGACGTGACGCCCGACGGCAGCCTCGCGCTGACGGCGGACAACGGCAACTCGGGCGCCGCTGACGGCAATATCGACACCGTCAGCGTGATCGACCTTCAAGCCACGCCGCCGCGGGTCATCGACAAGGTGGTGGTCGGCGACGGACCGGAGGGCCTGGCGATCAGCCCGACCGGCAAGCTGGCCGTGGCGGTGCTGCTGCGCGGCAGCAATGCGCCGAAGAGCGCGTTCTTCTACAACCGCAACGGCAGCGTCGTCGCGATGCGCATCGACGGCAAGAAAGTGACCGTCACCAACGAGGTGCAGGTGCGCGGCCTGCCCGAGGGGGCCGTGTTCAGCCAGGACGGCCGATACCTGTACGTCGGCAATTTCATCGACGAGGACATCTCGATCCTGCGAGTCGAGGGCGACCGTCTCGTCGATACCGGCAAGTCATTGAAGCTTCCGGGGCATCCCGCCTCGATGCGGGGCCGTACGCACTGACCACCCTGGTCGCGTCGGCGGGCGACGGCTCGTTGTGGCGCGCCGCTTCATGTGACGCTGATCGAGCCGTTCGTCGTCGGAGTCATCGACCGCGGTCGATCCGTGCGCCGCGCCGGCGCAAGTCAGCCGCACGCGCGTGCCGCACCTGCCGAGCAGCCGGATATGCGGGCCTTTCGCATGTCTTTTCCGCGCGTAGATGCCGGGTGCCGCTCCGAGAATCCGGTCTGCAGGGGACAGACCGGGAGGCACGCAATGACCCGCGACATGAGCAGACTCCTT
Organism: Rhizobacter sp.; assembly: GCA_031360005.1. Classification (GTDB taxonomy): domain Bacteria; phylum Pseudomonadota; class Gammaproteobacteria; order Burkholderiales; family Burkholderiaceae_C; genus LMDS01. The sequence continues at coordinate 3,195 of JANMAW010000293.1, read as the reverse complement.
GACCAGATCGTGTTTCTCGAAGTCGTCGACGCACAGCATGTCAGCATGAACGCGGCCAAGTACCTCGCGGCGGCCCGGTCGGTGCGCGAAATCGTTGAGCGCGAGCTGGGTGGGCTGAAGATGCGCGATTTCGTCAGCGCCGATCTTCCGACGCTGCAAACGACCGCCGAAAACATCTTCTTCGATGTGAATCGATGCTTTGCAGACCTCGACGGCAGCGGCAACGCCCGCCGCGCCGAGGCGATTGCCGGCCGCTTGTTGCGGCGCCTCGGACGCGCCAGGCTCGCATAGCGCCAGCCTCGATTGCCTGGTCCGGCCGTCGACTCTTTCCGGCCAAGCGCTTCCAGTGGAAGCGCCACGGTGCGCGCCCGGATGTGGCTCGCCATCGATCAGTCGGCTGTTGAGGACGATTCCGCCACGCGCTCAGCCATGTGCAAGTGCTGTGGGTTGAAGGGCTTGCGCTTGCGCGCATACGGGGGAATGATTCGCCGGTGGCCGCGTCTGCCGACCGCCCCGCATCAGCACACTGCCTGCCATGGCTCTCCACCCCACCCGACTGGAAGCACGCGAAGAGATCGCCGAAGGCACGATGGCGTTTCATTTCGAAAAGCCGGGCGGCTTCGAATTCAAGGCGGGCCAGGCCATCGACGTCGTTCTGCCTCGACAAAGCGGTACTGCCGACGATCAGAACGCACGCCACACATTCTCGATCGTCAGTGCGCCGTTCCAGGACGAACTCGTCATTGCCACCCGCATGCGCGACAGTGTCTTCAAGCGCACGCTGAAGTCCCTGGCCGTCGGCTCGCAAGTCACGATCGACGGGCCGTCCGGGTCACTCGGCCTGCACCCCGACCCCGCGCGCGCGGCGATCTTCATCGCCGGAGGAATCGGCATCACGCCTTTCGTCAGCATGCTGAGGCAAGCGGCGAGCGGCGCGCTGCAGCAGCGCGTGATCCTTCTCTACTCGAACCGGCGGCCGGAAGACGCCGCGTTTCTGGCGGAACTGCAACAGTTCGCCCAGAACAACCAGGACTTCCGGCTCGTCGCAACGATGACCAAAATGCACACTTCGAGTCGACGCTGGGACGGTGAGACCGGCCCGATCAGCGCCGACCGGGAGACGCGCGCGGTCGGCGACCTGGTGGCGCCGGTCTTCTACATCGCCGGGCCTCCCGCCATGGCAGAAGCGATGCGGCAGAGCTTGAATGACGCGGGCATCGACGACGACGACATTAGCAGCGAGGAGTTCTACGGCTACTGATACCGCCTCGGCAGCTCGCCCACGAAGCAGACCGCCGACAAGAATCTGGCGGCGCGACCGAAGGACTTTCTGACTTCGATCCGCCTCACGACAGCAGCGATTCGGCCACCGCATCGCCGGCCGGAACCGGCGTCGCGCAGCGCGCTTCAATCTGTTCGGCGAGGTACAGCGCATCACGCGCCACGCCGGAGAAGCGACCCGCAACGACCCACCGCAGCCGCTCCGATTCAAGACACGACCGGCAAGGCTTAGTATCGGCTCCGCTGCGAAGCGCAGGGGCTTCGTCGCCGATCGGTGCCCCGCCTGCCATGCGCTGTCATCGGTGTGTCACGCCATCGCCCTAGCCTCGCGGCGTCGTGCGGTCTCCGGCCGATCACGGCGCCATCGACACCACTGCAACCGAGGAGATCCCATGCGCCGAACGCTGTTCACACTTGCCCTGTCCGCCATCACTGGCCTGCTTCCCGGCCTGGCCCAGGCCGACCGCGACGACGACGATCATCAGAACCCTGGCGGCAGCTCGAGCATCCAGCTCGGCCCGCGCCCGTTCTTCCTGGTGAACGACATGGCCGACAGCCCGCTCAAGCAGCGGCTGCTCGCGTGCACGAATCGCGAGTCGTTCCAGCGCACACAGTTCTCTATCGGCCACCGCGGCGCCGCGCTGCAGTTCCCAGAGCACACCAGGCAGTCCTACGAGGCGGCGGCCCGGATGGGCGCCGGCATCGTCGAATGCGATGTGACCTTCACCAAGGACAAGGAACTCGTCTGCCGGCACGCCCAAAACGACCTGCACACGACCACCAACATCCTGGCAACACCGCTGGCGCAGAAGTGCATCAAGCCGTTCACGCCGGCGACCTTCGACGCGAATGGCACGCTGCTGACGCCGGCGAGGGCCGAATGCCGCACCAGCGAAATCACGCTGGCCGAATTCAAGACGCTGCGCGGCAAGATGGATGCCTTCGATCCCCGGGCACGCACCGTGGCCGAGTTCCTCGGCGGCACACCCAACTTCCGCACCGACCTCTACTCGGGGCCGAGCAGCGGCACCTTGCTTTCGCACAAGGAAAGCATCCAGCTTTTCAAGCAACTCGGCGTGAAGATGACGCCGGAGCTGAAGAGCGCGAGCGTCGCGATGCCCTTTGATGGCTTCACGCAGCAGGCCTATGCGCAAAAGATGATCGACGAGTACAAGCAGGCGCATGTGCCGGCGCGCAACGTCTGGGCGCAGTCGTTCGACAAGAACGACATCCTGTACTGGGTGCAGAACGAGCCGGCCTTCGGTCGCCAGGCGGTCTACCTCGACGACGCCAACACGGTGGGCGAGCTTCCCGGCGCGGCCGAACTCGCCGGGTACCGCGCCCAGGGCATCCGGATCGTCGCGCCGCCGCTCTTTGCGTTGCTGACGGCCGACGCGAACGGCAACATCCTGCCTTCGCAGTACGCCGCCAACGCAAAGCGGGCCGGGCTCGACATCATCACCTGGACGCTCGAGCGCTCGGGCATCCTGGCCGACGGAAACAATGGCTTCTACTACCAGAGCTTCGACAGTGCCATCAAGCGTGAAGGCGACATGATGCAGGTGCTCGACGTGCTGGCCAACCAAGTCGGCATCCTCGGCATCTTCTCGGACTGGCCCGCGACGGTGACGTTCTACGCCAACTGCATGGGCCTGAAGTAGGCTGGCGCCGCGCCGGGCGTGACCTTTTGCCCGGCAACGCTGCGCCCAAGGAAAAGTTCCTTCCGGCGGGGCGGGTCCTGTTGCGGCGGCCGCCGCGCAGGACTTCGACTGCGTGAACCGCCCCGGGTTTTGAGGAGGCTCCAACTCTTGAGAAGATGGAGCCATGAACAAGTCGAACAAGTTTTCACCTGAGGTTCGGGAGCGCGCGGTGCGCATGGTGCAAGAGCACCGAGGCGAGTACCCGTCGCTGTGG
>JANMAW010000286.1:0-2301 GCA_031360005.1 Rhizobacter sp. | reverse complement strand
CGCGACAGCGGGGGCCGCGTCACCGACATCGCGATCGACCACGCCGAGTTCGCGCAACTGACACCCGGGCAGATCGCCGCCACCGTCGCGGTGATGCGCGCCGAAGGCATGAACGCCAGCGTCAGCTCGATCCACATAAACGGCTGGTTCGGCGACCACACCAAGCTCAGCGGCGCCCGCTGGATCGTGCAGCGGTTGTTCGGACGCGACCTCGATTTCGAGCCTGAGCGCTGGCTCTACGTGGGCGATTCGACCAACGACCAGCTGATGTTCGGCCACTTTCCGATCAGCGTCGGCGTGGCGAACCTGATGGAGTTCGCCGACATGCTGACGGTCTGGCCGGCCTACATCACCGCCGGCGCGCGTGGCGCCGGGTTTGCCGAGGTGGCGCAGCGCCTGCTGTCGGCCCGGCGCGCGACGCGGCGCTAACGCACGGGCTGGATCAACGGGCTCATCGACACCATCATCGCCGGGCCGAAGATGGTGGCGAACGCCACGTCCTTTGCGTCGCGGCCGGTCGCGATGCGGATCAGTTCGTCGAGCGGCGACATGCGCGTCGCATCGAACAGCACCCAGCGTCCGCCGACGAAGGCTTCGAACACGGCGTGAAAGTCGGGCGGCGGGTCGTCGAAACGCGCGTAGCCGACGACCAGCCGCGCCGGGATATTCAGCGCGCGGCAGAACGTGACGCCGAGGTGGGCGAAGTCGCGGCAGACGCCGGCACGCTGCTCGAAGACGTCGCGCGCAGTCGTGGTGGCCTGCGACGAACCGAGCCGGTACTCGACGTTGTCGTGGATCCAGTCGGCGATCGCCTGCACGCGCGAATGGCCGCGCGGCAAGCCGCCGAAGAGCATCTGCGCGGTCTGGCTGAGGTGGTCGGATTCGCAATAGCGCGAGGGCATCAGGTTGTGCAGCAGGTCGTCGGGCAGATCGGCGATCGCGACTTCAGGGGCCGAAGAATCCACCGGCGACACCGTGCGCCGCACCCGCGCCCGGTAGCGCAGATCAAAGGTACCGCCGTCGACGTGCAGGCGCGTGAATCGATGATGCAGGTTCGGGTCGGCATAAACGTGCACCGGCAGCGGCGGCGTGATCACCAGTGATTCACTGAGCACCTGCTGGTCCATGCCGTGCAGCGCATGGATCTGGAACAGGAAGTCGCTCGGACCGTTCACCTGGTAGGTCAGCAGGCAATCGACATCGAAATCGCGCCCTTGCGTTTCGGCGATGGCCGGCGGAGCGGACGAGGCGGTTTGGGGGGCGAACAGAGTGGCGGACGAGGTCATGGTCAATCAGAATGACGATTGCGAACAAGGATCCTGTCATTTGACCGGCTGCCGCTGCTGCACGCCATCGGCACGTTTCGCACCCACGGGTAGGACAACCGCGCATCCCGGATCGCTCGCCCGGCCTGTGCAAGACTGCGATTGCCGCACCGTCGCGGTGCTGCCCGTCGACACGCCGCCGATGCCCGCCGAACTGCCCCATGTCCGCGCCGTACTTCCGACCCTCGCGGTGGCCGCCGCACTGGCGCTGGCGGCGGCCGTGTCGCTCGGTCTGGCGCGCTTCTCGTACGCGCTGCTGCTGCCACCGATGCGCAGCGATCTCGGGTGGAGTTACTTCACGGCCGGCGCGATGAACACGGTGAACGCCGCCGGCTACCTCGCCGGCGCACTGCTGATGCCGGCTTGGCTACGACGTTTCGGGGCGCGGCGCGTGCTGCTTGGTGGCGGCCTGGCGTCGGGCCTGTTGCTGGCCGCACACGGCATCGTGGTCAGCGACGCGACGCTCTACCTGTTGCGCCTGCTGACCGGCGTGGCGAGCGCTGCCACGTTCGTCTCGGGCGGCCTGCTCGCGGCGCGGCTCAGCGGCCGCGCGACGGGCGACGGCGCGCGAGCCGCACCGTCGGCCGGCCTCGTGCTGGGTGTGTACTACGGAGGCACCGGCGCGGGCATCGTGATTTCGGCGCTGCTGGTGCCACCGCTCAGTGCGCTGCCCGGTGCCCACGCCTGGCAGTGGGCCTGGCTGGCGCTGGGCGCGGCGGCGCTGGCGGCCACCGTGGTCACTGCGCTGGCAACGCCCGACCTCGATCAGCCCGGCGTCGGCCACGCCGCACACGCGGCCTTCGGCTGGACGCACTTCGCCAACGGACTGGTCTCTTACTTCCTGTTCGGGCTGGGGTACATCGGCTACATGACATTCGTGGTCACACTGCTGCGCGAGCAGCGCCTGAGCGACGCATCGATCACGGCGTTCTTCGGGCTGCTGGGCTTCGCGGTGATCGGCTCGTCGTGGGTCTGG
>JANMAW010000236.1:0-5904 GCA_031360005.1 Rhizobacter sp. | reverse complement strand
ATGCGGCGCACGCTCGCGGCGTTGACCCCGGCGCAGACCGGCAGCTTCCTGAACCACGACGGCCGAGCGATCGCTTGGTGACGCACCGACGCCGCAGCGCGGCAACCTGACAAGAACATCGCGGAGACCCGCCCCATGCTTCTGAGCGAAGACCATCGCGCCGTGCAGGACGCCGTGCGCGCCTATGTGCAGGACCGCATCGCGCCGCAGGCCGCGGCCTGGGACAAGACCCACCACTTCCCGTCGGCCGAGTTGCGCGGGCTCGCCGAGCTCGGCTGCTACGGCGTCGCGGTGCCCACCGAATGGGGCGGCGCGGGTCTCGACTACCTGGCGCTGGCGATCATCCTCGAAGAGATTGCCGCCGGCGACGGCGCGACCTCGACGGTGGTCAGCGTCAACAACTGTCCGGTGTGCTCGATCCTGATGGCCTGGGCCGACGACGCGCAGAAGGAGCAGTGGCTCAAGCCGCTCGCGCGCGGCGAGATGCTGGGCGCGTTCTGCCTGACCGAGCCGCATGCCGGATCGCAGGCCGATGGGCTGAAGACCACTGCGCAACGGGTGCAGAGCGCGGACGGCGACCACTACGTGCTGAACGGCGTCAAGCAGTTCATCACCAGCGGCAAGAACGGCAACGTCGCGATCGTGATGGCGGTGACCGACAAGAGCGCGGGCAAGAAGGGCATCAGCGCCTTCATCGTGCCGACGAGCACGCCGGGCTACACCGTCGCGCGAGTCGAAGACAAGATGGGTCAGCACGCGAGCGACACCGCGCAGATCCTGTTCGAGAACTGCCGCGTGCCGGCCGCGAACCTGCTCGGTGAAGAAGGGCAGGGCCTGAAGATTGCCCTCTCGGGGCTGGAAGGCGGGCGCATCGGCATCGCGTCGCAGAGCGCCGGCATGGCGCGCGCGGCGTTCGACGCGGCGCTGAGGTACTCGAAGGAGCGCGTCGCCTTCGGCAAGCCGATCTTCGAGCACCAGGCGCTGCAGTTCCGCCTCGGCGAGATGGCGACGCAGATCGAAGCGGCGCGCCAGCTGATCCACCACGCCGCGAGCCTGAAGGACGCCGGTGTGCCCTGCCTGAAAGAAGCCGCGATGGCCAAGCTCTTCGCCAGCGAGATGGCCGAGAAGGTGTGCAGCGCTGCGATCCAGGTGTTCGGCGGCTATGGCTATGTGAGCGACTTCCCGGTCGAGCGCATCTACCGCGACGTGCGCGTGTGCCAGATCTACGAAGGCACGAGCGACGTGCAGAAGATCCTGATCGGGCGCGCGCTGGCCTGAGGCAGCAAGCCGAGCCGCGTGGATCTTCGGCCTGCTCGCGCAGCGGCATGCCGGAAGCGCAAGACGGACGCCCGCGTCCGGGCAAATTCGATCTGTTCGACGTGCGGGACCGGAGCATCTCGGTCGTCGCAAACACACACGCGACCCACGAGCATCGGGACTACAGGGTCCGCTCGACCTGTTGGCTCCCGGCTTGCAATAGCTCCACGGCCTCTTCGGCCTGCTTCGCGTCGAACGGATGAGCCACGGCGGCCCACTGCCCCGACTGCAAAGCGCTGCGAACGACGGTGATCAGACGGGCGTGATCGGGCCGCAACGAAATCAGCCCGCCGAACATCAACCCGAAGACTGTGCCGAAGAACGCAAACGCGACGAAACTCAGCCCAGGCGAGCCGCCGACGAGCCGGTTTCCGCTGTACCACAACAAGCACCATGCCCCAACGCCGATAGCAAGGCCCACGACAGCGGTGAACAGGTGGGCTCGCAGGATGGTCCTCCAGATTCCGCGCGATTCGGGCTCCATCTTTCGCGCCACGACTGCGCGCCGGGAAATCCTCGCGTCAGCCGGCGTCAGCAGCACGACTTGGCCGTCGGCCCAGTTGGCGCCGCGAAGGATGCGCAACCGCGCGTCTTCGGCGCCTTGCGCTGTAGCGTAGATGCCCGCGACCTTGGTGAGCGATCGTTCGCCGAAGATGAGTTGCTGGAAGCCCATGGTCATCGGCCATTATTGCCAAGCTGATCGTTCCTTTCCTTGATCTGCGACAAACGGCCGGCTCCGCTGCTTCACCGCGCAAGCACTCCCACTCCTTATGGCTTGCCGATTCCGTCGGCTGGCGCAGTGAGAGAATTTGACAGGCAGCACCCTGATGGAGACACCCATGATCCGCCCATTGATCTTCGCCCTTGCGCTCGGCGCCGCCGCTGCGTCACCTGCCTTGGGCCAGACGGCCGCGTGTCCCGGCAAGAACCTGATGTATTGGCAGGCTTTCCCGCCTGGCGGCGAGTCCGACCTGTCGGCTCGCCACCAGCAGGTGGTGCTGAAGAAGAAGTGCCCCGATGTCGACACGGTCATTCAGTACAAGGCTGGCGCGGGTGGCGCGCTTCTGTGGAGCCAGATCAACACCCTGCCGGGCGACGGCGCCAATGTCGTCGGCATCAACCTGCCGCACATGGTGCTGCAACCGATGGAAGGAGCGGTGTCGTACAAGACGGAAGATGTGACTCCGGTGTTCTGGTTCCACTACACGCCCGACATCCTGGTGGTGTCCGAAGTCAGTCCGATCAGGAGCTTCGCCGATTTCGTGAAGACCGCAAAGGCGGACCCGGCCAAGCTCAACCTGGGTGGGTCGGGCCTGAACTCGGCGAACCACGCGGCGCACGAGCGGCTCAACCAGGCCTTCGACATCAAGACCACCTACGTGCCTTACAAGGGCACCGGCGACCTGGCGCTGGCGGTGCTCGGCAATCACATCGACGGGGCGATGACCTATACGCCGTTCGCCATCGCGAACAAGGAAAAGATTCGCCCGCTCGCGGTTGCCATGGAAAAGCGCCACCCGTTGCTGCCTGAGGTGCCGACCTTCAAGGAGCTGGGCATCGACTGGGTCGACGGCGCATTTCGCGGCGTCGGCGTGCCGAAGTCGACGTCGCCGGAGGCCCGGCGCCGGCTGTCGGAGACTTTCGCCGCGCTGAACGCAGATCCGCAGATGAAGGAGCTGGCAGCCAAGGCAGGCTTCGAGCTTGTCAACGTCGGGCTCGACGACATGGACACCTTCATGCGCACCCGAACCAGGCTTTACACCGACGTCGGCAGGCGCATGGGGCTCGGCGGACCCAAATGAGAATCGTCGAGGTTCGAGAGAAGACGGTGCCGATCGCATCGCCGATCCGCAACGCCTACATCGACTTCAGCAAGATGACGGCGAGCGTCGTCGCCGTCGTCACTGACGTCGTTCGCGATGGCCGGCCGGTGGTCGGCTACGGATTCAACTCGAACGGGCGTTACGGCCAGGGCATGCTGATGCGCGAGCGTTTCATCCCGCGCATTCTGGAGGCCGATCCTCAGGCGCTGGTCGACGCGAACGGCCTCAACCTCGACCCGCATGCCGTCTGGTCGGCGATGTTTCGCAACGAAAAGCCAGGGGGCCACGGTGAACGCTCGGTGGCGATGGGCACGATCGACATGGCGGTGTGGGACGCCGTGGCCAAGATCGAAGGCAAGCCGTTGTTCCAGTTGCTTGCGCAGCGCCATGGCGATGGCGTCGTCAACCGCCGGGTCTTCGTCTACGCAGCCGGCGGCTACTACTACCCCGGCAAGGACGACTCAAAGCTCAAGGACGAGATGCGAAGCTACCTCGACCGTGGCTACACCGTCGTCAAGATGAAGATCGGCGGCGCGTCGCTCGACGATGACCTGCGCCGCATCGATGCGGTGCTGTCGGTGCTGCACGACGGCCAGAAGTTGGCTGTCGATGCCAATGGCCGCTTCGGCCTCGACGATGCGATCGCCTATGCCAAGGCGTTGTCAGCCTACGACCTGTTCTGGTACGAGGAGGCGGGCGATCCGCTGGACTACGAACTGCAGGCCACGCTGCGCCACTATTACCGCAATCCGATGGCCACCGGCGAGAACCTGTTCTCGATGCAGGACGCCCGCAACCTGGTGCGCTACGGCGGCATGCGGCCCGACCGCGATTGGTTGCAGTTCGACTGCGCGCTCAGTTACGGCCTGGTGGAGTACCTGCGCACGCTCGACATGCTGCGCGAGCACGGCTGGTCTGCGGCCCGCTGCATCCCGCACGGCGGCCATCAGATGTCGCTCAATATCGCGGCCGGTCTGGGCCTCGGTGGCAACGAGTCCTACCCCGATCTGTTCCAGCCGTACGGCGGCTTTCCGGATGGGGTGCGTGTCGAGGACGGCCACGTGACGATGCCGGATCTGCCCGGAATCGGCTTTGAAGGAAAGTCCGAGCTGTACCGCGCGTTGCGCGAGTTGCTGGCCTGATCGGAGCGACCTGCGGCGCTCGCTGCTGCCCGGCAAACCGGCGTCTGCCGACTACAGCATTCCCGGCAGGGGCGGGGAATCCGTCCTGGTCGCCAACGGCGTGATCGAGGTCGTGCGCGCTTCGGCGAGCGGCGCCGACGCGGCGGCCGACGATGGTGCGGCGACCTCGCCCAGCAGGTACTTGACGACGATGCGCAGATCGAGCGCGCGCTGCCCGTCCCAGGACCACGCTTCAAGGCACAGCAGCTTGTCGCCGCCGTCGCTTCGCTCGATCGGCTTCGGTGCAATGCGCGCGGTGCCCAGATCGGCGCCGAGAGCCGCCGGTGCATAGGCGCCCGGTCCGTCGGCGACAGTCAGACCGGCATACGCGCCGATCTCGACCGCGACAGCCTTGGCTGGCAAGACGGCACAGACTGCGGCGTGCACCGCGTCTTCCTCGCGGCAGGCCGCGTCGGCACGCGCGCGGCATGGCGCCAGACGAGTGGCGGCCGACGCACCCTCGGCGCCGCGGCGGCGCTCCTCGTTCGACCTGGCCTCGGACAGCGTGACAAGACGCTCCTGCACGCGTGCGCCCTCGATCCGTTCGGCCGAACTCTGGATCTGCTGCGCCCGCTCGCGCAGCTCGGTGCGCAGCAGCGCGCTCTCGCTGTCGTGCATCTGCATCAGGTAGAGCGCCAGCGCGTACCCGCCGACCGCAGCGGCCCCCACCAGGAAGGCAATCGCCGGCAGCAGCCCGCGGCGCGGCTTGCCTCCGCGCGGGCCTTGCAGGCGCGACAGCACCTCGCGTCGCCAGGCGATGCGCAAGTTGATCAGCGCGGCCATCAGCGTGACCGCAGCGCCCATCACCGCGGCGACCGTGTTGGGCGACAACTCTCTCAAATTGACGAACTCGAAATCCATCGGCTGCATTCGATGCCCGCCCACGCGAGCAGCAGGCAAGCTTAGGCTGAAACCGCCTGGGCCATGTTTTGCGCGAACGGCACTTGTCCACGAAGTCGGCGCCTGTTGCGGTCTGTTGCGTCGACGACAGCGGCGAACCGGATTTCTCCTCAGCCCACACGGGTCGGCACCAGAAACCGTTCACGCATGTATTCTTCGGCTTGGTGCTGATGCAGCCGATCCAGGCTGATTTATTCGCAACTCTGGCGTCGCAGAGGCGTCGTTGGGTCCAGCCGCGTAACCGCATGAATGCTGACACTGCGCTCTCGATCCGGATTGTTCGGGACACAGAACGCTGGCGGATGTTGGCAAAGGGATTCGACGATGTGCGACTTCGTTAGCCACCGATGAATGAGGCCGCTGCGCGCGAGGTCGTGTTGCTGCAGGCCTTCGAGACCGCGCAGCCCTTCAGCCCGAGCTGGGGCGACGAAGACCGCGCCTGGGCGACGCGGCTGGCGCTGCAGAACGCCGATGGCGATGCCGAAGCCTTCCTGGCCCGCCGCGCACGCCACGCGATGCAGCGCCTCGCGCCGCGCGAGGGTGGCGCCGCGAAATGGCTGGCGCGACGCCTGTGGCGTGGGCGGTGGGTCGCGTGGGCGGTGTTCGCGGGTCTGGTGCTCGGCGTGCTGGCCGACAGCATCGGCAGCAGCCAGCGCATCAACCTGCTCGCGCCGCCGCTGTGG
>JANMAW010000199.1:0-8143 GCA_031360005.1 Rhizobacter sp. | reverse complement strand
ACGTCCGTCGTCGCGCCGAGTGCGCAATAGCCTGGGCTCCTTGCGAAAGCGGGATCCGTCGCGCCGGAGTCCATGAGACTCTTCTGGTAGTCCTCCCACAGGGCGAGTGGGCCGAACGCCATCGACTCTCTCGGAATGACGCGCGGAAGGCCGCGGGCACGGGCCGCGGCGTTGGCGTCCCAGGACGAAGCCCCTCCGATACGCACGCCCTGATAGATCGCGTCTCGCGTGCCGGTCGGCACGGCCGACTCTTTCATGGCGATGAGCAGGATGTTGTCCGCCTCGAGCCGAGTGCAGCCCTGCGACCAGTAAAGGAAGTCGTGGACGATCGCCGCTCGGCTGTACTTGCCGTTCGGCGAGAACCCGAAACTCCAGAAGCCTTGGGGAATGCTGGCGAAGTCCGTCACGAAGCCCTTTGGCACGGTGACGGAAATCCTTGTGCCACCGATGACGTAGGTGAAGTCGTCGAACAGCATCCATTGCTGGTTGTCGGCGAACGGTTTGAGCACGGGCGCCGGCAGGGGCTGCTGAGCCCCCAGTCCGCAGGATGCGGACGCAAGAAGCGCACACAGGGTACGAGCGAGTGCTGTTGTCTTCATCGCGCCTCAGCAAGCCGGGTTGGCCGGCAATGTTGACCCCACGCGGGCTCGGCGCGCAATCCCCCATGGACAAAGTGGCAGTCGCGAAGCCACACGTCGGCCGCGAGCCCTCAGCGAAATCGAGGAGCGCGTGAGCGGTCGCCTGAAGCCCGCGGAGTCGTTCTCAGGAGTCATTCGCTGATCCTCAGTCGCCGTCTGGCCAATCCCAGTTCGGCCGTCTCAGCCTTGCGCCTTCCCTGCGCGAGGAATTGGCTGCAGCATGCTGACGCGGTTGTGCTCGGTGTCCATGAACGACACGTAGTGCCCGATACCGGGAACCTCCGTCGGGTCCCCCAGCACCGTGCCGCCTGCCTTGGCGACCTGCTTCATGGCTGCGTGGATATCGTCCACCGCGATGACGACGGACGGGTGCTGCGCAGGCCAGTCTGGCTTGCGCGCGTAGAAGCCGCCGTTGATGGTGCCGGGATGCACCGGGCCACTCGCGCCGGTTTCGGCCGTAGCAGCCGTCACGTAGTGGCCCATCTCTTCGCCAAGCATCTGTGTTTTCCAGCCGAACGCCGTTTCATAAAAGCGCACCACACGGGCGCGGTCGTCGTAGGGCATTTCAAAGTGAACCACCGGGTTCATGATGTGGTCTCCTTTCAATTCAACGGGGTCAAAGCGTGGCGGCCAGAGCGGCGAGCTGGTTGGTGGCAATGCCCCAGCCCTCGTGGAAGCCCATCTTTTCGTGGGCGGCGCAGTCCTCCGCCGTCCAGTGGCGCGCCCGGGCGGTGTAGCGCGTTTGGCCACCTTCATCTTCAAAGGTGAGGATGCAGGTGAAGAACGGTTTGGCCGACGGCACCCAGGCTGAGGTGTAGGCGTCGGTGAAGACGATGCGCTCGTTCTTGACGAACTCAAGGTACACGCCGTGGTTCGGCATCAGGGTGCCGTCGGGGCCCTGCATGGTGATCAGGCTGGCGCCGCCGGCGCGTGGGTCAACCTCGGCGGCGACGGTTTTCCACGGTGGAGGTGTGAACCACTGTGTGATGAGGGCGGGCTCGGTCCAGCAGCGAAACAGCTTGTCGCGCGGCGCGTCGATCAGGCGCGTCAGAACGAGTTCATGGTCGGTCTTGCTGGCGTTCGTGGTGGCGGGCATGAGTTTCTCCTTCGAAGGGCGCCGGGGTCGGTTGGGGTGCGGTCTTGCTGCTCACCGGGCGTTACACCTGCAGCAGCACCTGGAACCCGCCGTAGATCAGTCGCTTGCCGTCGAACGGCATCGGATTGGCGCCGGGCTGCATGCGCGGGTCGGCCATCACCTTCTCCCATGCGGCGTCGCGCACCGCACGTGAGGGCCAGCTGATCCACGAAAAAACCACCGTCTCTGCGGGCTCGCGTTTCACGGCCATGGCAAACGAGGTGAGCTTTCCCTCGGGAACATCGTCACCCCAGCATTCCACGACGTCGATGGCGCCATGCTCCTTGAACAGCGCTGCGGCTTGCCTGGCGTGCTTGAGGTAGGCCTCCCGGTTCGAGGTGGGAACGGGGGTGACAAATCCGTCGACGTGATTCATCGCGTTGGCGCCTTGGAGAAGGCCGGGCCCGGGTTGGCGCCCAGCAGGTTGGCGACGTGCTGTCGCAAATGATCGATGCACTGGGCCACGATGGCGGCACTACCCTGCGCCTTGGCCAGGATGAACGCGCCCTGCAGCGTGGCCTGCGTGAAGAACGCCAGCACCTGCGGATCCCACGACGCTTCGGGCGCGTACAGGGCCTTGGCCGCAGCGATGTCCCGGCCCACATTGCGCGCATGCGCGGAAATGCCGTCGTTGCAGGCGTCGCGGATGCGCGGGTGGGTCTCGAAGGTCTCCTGCACCAGGGTGCCAAGCAGGCAGGTGAAGTCCGGCGCGCTGCCGCGCAGGATCTCCTTGCGGAAGTCGATGTAGCCCAGCACCCGGTCGCGCGGGTCGGGCTGATGCTGGAACGGCGCCCGCTCAAACAAGTCGCCGGTGGTGCTGTTCCAGTGCGCCACGGCCACCAAGGTCATGTCTTCCTTGCTCTTGAAGTGGTGGAAAAAGCTGCCCTTGGTGACGCCGGCGACGGCGCATATGTCGTCCACCGTGGTCGCCGTGTAGCCCTTGGTACGGATCACCTGCACCCCAGCGTCGAGAAGCTTGGATTTGGAGTTGAGTGGGGCGGTGTCCATTGGCGCCTGATTCGAGGAGTCCGTTTCTGACCATACCGATTGGTTGGTACAGTATAAACATACCACATGGTATGGTGTCAAGATTATTTTTCCCCGCCCGGCATTGCCCTGCCCGACAGACTGGATACCGCAATGCCCCATGCCCCATTCGATCGCGCCACCCGTCGCGACCCGGCGCAACGGCCTGCCGCCCGGCGATCCGGTCGAGTGTCACTTCGTCAGGCGTCTGCCGCACGCTTGGCAACCGAACGGTGCGAAGAAGCGAGACGGCCACGCAGACAGGGCACGGTCGAGGCAGCCAGTCTGCGAGCCGCAGTGGCTGTTCAAGTGCCGGCGGCATACGCCGGCATCGACAGCCCCTCAGTCGGCGACCGGCATCGCGCCGAGCAAGTCGGCTTCGTAGGCGTGCAGCGATGACGCGCCACCGGTGTGGATGAACAACACGCGCTCTCCGGGCCGGAAACGCCCGCTGCGCGTCAGGCCGATCAGCCCGGCCATCACCTTGCCGGTGTAGACCGGGTCGAGCAGGATCGCTTCGGTGCGCGCCAGCGCCTGCACCGCCTCGACCATCTTCGCGTTCGGCACCGAATACTTCGGCTGCCAGTAACCCCCGACGCTGACGACAGCTTCGCGCGGGATCGTCATGCCCAGTCCAAGCAGGTCGGCCACCGCCTGCGCCTCGCGATGCACCAGCGGCTCCTGGTCGGCCGGGTCGCGGCTGACGCCGATGCCGGTGATCGGCATGTCGATGCGGTTGCCCAGAAAGCCGGCCAGCAGGCCGCCGTGGGTGCCCGAACTGCCCGAGCCGACCACCAGGTGGTCGAAGTGCAATTCGCGCTCGAACCACTGCTGTTGCAACTCCTGTGCACAGGCCACGTACCCGAGACCGCCGAGCGCGTTCGAGCCGCCGCCGGGGATGATGTAGGCCTTGCGGCCCTCGGCCGCAAGCTCGGCGGCGACCTTCTGCATCGCCGCTGCCATGTCGGTGCCACCGGGCACCACGGTGATGGCCTCGACGCCGAGCAGACGGAACAGGAAGTTGTTGCCGCTGGCATCGAGCCGATAACTCTTGGGCACGCGCTCCTCGATCACGAAGCGGCAGCGCAAGCCTTCCTTCACCGCAGCCGCCAACGTGATGCGGCAGTGATTGGATTGCGGTGCGCCGCAGGTCACCAGGGTATCGGCGTCCTGCGCCAGCGCGTCAGCAGCCAGGAACTCGAGCTTGCGCGTCTTGTTGCCGCCCGGCGCCAGGCCGAGCAGGTCGTCGCGCTTGATCCAGATCTCGGGCCCGCCGAGCCACTCGCTGAAGCGGGGCAGCGGCTCGAGCGGCGTCGGGCCTTCGGTGTAGCGGCGGCGGGCAAAGCGGGTGAGGTCCATGGGCTCGAGAGTGTAGAGGGCCGCCTGGTTCGCACGCGCGATCGAGACATTCGAGCCGACGCCGGGCCGCGTCGCTCTCGCCGTTGCGTTGCCGTGCCAGACCGGGCACCGCGCGTCGATTCGGATACTCGTCAGCGTACTTCGTGCCGTGTCAACGATCGGCCGGCGCAGGACCTGCGCGGCCAGCCGTTGCTCTCCACCGGATTCAAACGCCACTAAAAAATACGGCCACCGAAGTGGCCGCATCGAGCAACGTTTGGTCAGTTCACCGCATTCTTGGCGGCGGCCTTGGCGTTCTTGCCATGCTGACGCGCCTTCGCCTTGTGGACCTTCGATTTCGCTTTCGCGACGGTGCTCGTCGGCTCGCCGGTTACGGCACCCTTGGTGGCCTCGGCGCCCTGCTTGGCGGTCTCGGCAGTTGCCTTGGCACCTTCCTTGACGGCGGTACCGACCTGCGCGCTCGCCGAGATGGCTGCGAAACACGCGACCATGGCAACCAGATATCGTTTGAACATGACTACTCCAATGTGAAGGGACAATAATTGTAGGGGTACTTTCTGCTCCGGATTCAGAGCACGTGGCTTGGCGGCACCGACGCGTCTACGGACTCGAAGCCTGAAAGGTCGAACGCACGGCCGGCACCGCCGACCCATCCTTCTTCTGCTTCAGCAGCACGCCGTTCTTCACCGCGATGATCTCGGCGACGATGGACACCGCGATCTCGGCCGGCGTCCTGCTGCCGATGTCGAGCCCGATCGGCCCATGCAGACGGTCGATCTCGGCCGGCGACAGGTCGAACATCGCAAGCCGCTCGCGGCGGTGCGCGGTATTGCTGCGCGAGCCGAGCGCGCCGATGTAGAAGGCCGGCGACTTGAGCGCTTCGAGCAGCACCAGGTCGTCGAGCTTCGGGTCGTGCGTGACCGCGACCACCGCGCTGTGCGGGTCGAGCTGCAGCTCGAGCACCAGATCGTCGGGCATGGCCTTGCTGAAGGTCGTGCCGGGCACGTCCCAGGTGAGGTTGTATTCGTCGCGCGGGTCGCAGCAGATCACCTCGAAATCGAGCGCGAGCGCCATCTGCGCGACCGCGCGCGAGAGCTGGCCGGCGCCGATGATCAGCAGCCGCCAGCGCGGCCCGAACAGCGCCACCAGCTGCGCGCCGTCGAACGAGAACACATCGCCGCGCGAAGCGGCTTCGACGCTGACCTCGCCGGTCGCCAGGTTCATCCGGCGTGCGACGAGCTCGTGGCGCGCGGTGCGGGCCAGCACCTCGTCGATCCACGCGACGCTCTGCAGCGGCTCCTGCACCAGACGCAGGTTGCCGCCGCACGGCAGGCCGAAACGCGCGGCCTCTTCCTTGGTCACGCCATAGGCGATCAGCGACGGCGTGGCGACGCGCTCGCCGCCGCGCAGCCGCTCGATCAGGTCGTCTTCGACGCAGCCGCCCGAGACCGAGCCGGCCACCAGCCCGTCGCCGCGCAGGCAGAGCAGCGCGCCGGGCGGACGCGGCGCCGAGCCCCAGGTTTCGATCACGGTCACGAGCCACACCTTGTGGCCTTGCGTGAACCAGTCGCGCGCCTGGCTCAGCACCTGAAGGTCGAGACTGTCCATCGCCGCAGCTCTAGCGGATCATGAAGTAGACGATCGCCAGCACGACCACCGCGCCGATCAGCCACCAGAGCTTGGCGATACCGGTGTCGGGCTCGCTCGCCCCCGGTGCCACGACGACCGTGCCATCGGCGGGCGCGATGCCGGCCTGCAACTGCGCCTCGAAGGCCTTGAAGAAGTCTTCGGTGATCTTGCCCGCGGTCGCATCGATCAGCCGCGAACCGATCTGCGCCATCTTGCCGCCGACCGTCGCGCGCGCGGTGTACTTCAGGCGCGTCTTTTCGCCCTCGGGCGTCAGCGCCACATCGGCCGAGCCCTTGCCGAAACCAGCGACGCCGCCCTGCCCGTCGAAGTTGATCGTGTAGCTGTTCGGTGCCTGCACGTTCGTCATCGCCAGGTTGCCCTTGAACCGTGCGCTGACGGGACCGACCTTCAACGCGACCACGGCGGTCAGCGTGTCCGGCCCGGTGCGCTCGAGCGACTCACAGCCGGCGATGCAGGCCTTCAGCACTTCGGCGTCATTGAGCGAAGCCCAGGTTTTGTCAATCGAGGCCGGGATCAGTCGTTCGCCTTGCAGTTCCATGAGAGTGTCTATGCCAGAAGTGACGAAGGGGCGATCGTCGGGGTGCGCAGCGCGCGCCCGAGATCGGCGAGGCTGGCCAGATTGTGGACCGGAAGAAAGCGGTCGACGTTCGGCAGCAAGGCCCGCACGCCGGCGGCGCGCGGCTCGAAACCGTCGAAGCGCAGCAACGGGTTGAGCCAGACGATCTGGTGCGCCATCCGGCGCAGCTGCGAGGCGGCGGCGCTCAGGTCGCCGTGTTCGTCGCGGTCCAGGCCGTCGGTCATCAGCAGCACCGCGGCATTCGAGCCGAGCACGCGCCGCGCCCAGCGCCGGTTGAATTCGGCCAGGCAGGTCGCGATGCGCGTGCCGCCTTTCCAGTCGTGCACCTGCAGGTCGGCCTGCAGCAGTGCGACGTCGGGGTCGCGGTGCCTGAGGCTGCGCGTGATGTTGGTCAGGCGCGTGCCGAACGTGAAGGTGTGGACGCGCAGGTAACGCCGCGTCAGGCCGTGCACGTAGTGCAAGAGCAGCCGCGCGTAGCGCTCCATCGACCCCGAGATGTCGAGCAACACGACCAGCGTCGGCCAGTCGCTACGCGCGCGCGTGTACGCCGGCGTCAGCGTTTGCGGGTTGCGCGCCATGCTTTGCAGTGTCGCGCGCAGGTCGAGCCGGCTGCCGTTCTGGCGGTTCGCGACGCGCTCGTGGCGCCGCCGGCGCACCGGCCGTACCGGCAGCGGCAACTCTTCGGCGAGCTTCTTCGCGAGCTCGAACTCGGCGGTCGTCATGCTTTCGAAATCGGCCTGCTGCAAGCGCTCGCGGTCGGAAAACGTGAAGCTCGTGTCGAAGGCGATTTCCTCCTTCGCGGTGCTGTTCGCCGGGTTCGGTGGTTGCTTCGGCTTCGGCGCCGCGAGCGCCTCGGCGAGCCGGTTGGCGCGCGGGGCGACGACCTTGTCGCCGCGCCCGCTGATCTTCGGCAACAGCAGAAGCATCATCTGCTCGAGCAGCTTCGGGTCGCGCCAGAAGGCGTCGAACGCGGCATCGAACAGCACCTGCTGCTCGTGCCGGTCGAGCATCACCGCGCTCAGCGCGGCATGCACGTCGTCGCGGCGCATCAGCCCGACCTGTTCGACCGCGGCCATCGCCGCGAGCACACGATCCGGGCCGACGGCCATTCCGGCCGTGCGCAGGATGCGAGCGAAGTGGACGATGTTCTCGGCAAGCACGGCGATGATCGAGACAGGTCAGTCGAGCAACGCGCGTGCCCGCAATTCGTCGAGCAGCTTCGCGGTGTCGCCGCTTTGCAGCTTGACGATGTCGTCCTGGTATTTCAGCAGCACGCCGAGCGTGTCGTGCACCGTCGACGGGTCGAGGCGGATCGCATTGAGTGCGACCAGAGCATTCGTCCAGTCGATCGTCTCGGCCACGCCGGGCGCCTTGAACAGGTCGAGCTTGCGCATGCGCTGCACGAACTCGACGACCTGGATGGTCAGGCGATCGGCCGCACCCGGCGCCTTCAGGCGCACGATCTCGAGCTCGCGCTCGACGCTCGGGAAATCGACCCAGTGGTACAGGCAGCGGCGCTTCAACGCATCGTGGATCTCGCGCGTGCGGTTGCTCGTGATGATCGTGATCGGCTTGGCCGTGGCCTTCACGGTGCCGAACTCGGGGATCGTGATCTGGTTCTCGGCCAGCACCTCGAGCAGGAACGCGTCGAAGGGCTCGTCGGCGCGATCGAGTTCGTCGATCAGCAGCACCGGCGAGCGCGTCTGCGTCAGCGCCTGCAGCAACGGCCGCTCGATCAGCATGCCGCGCGAATACAGG
>JANMAW010000162.1:0-1705 GCA_031360005.1 Rhizobacter sp. | reverse complement strand
AGCAGCGCCAGTTCGTCGAGGATATGGCGCGCCCGCTCGGGCCCGTGGGCTTCGACCAGCGCCGAGAACGCGTCGCGCCACTCCGCGGTTTCCTGCGGGTCGGGGTCGGTATCGGCCGGGCCATCGGCCAGGGCGCGGAGCTGCAGCGCGGAGAGGGTGTTCATCGCGTAGCGGCCGAACGATCAGATCAATCCGTCGAACGGCAGCACGTCGACCAGCTCGCCCTGGGCGACATTGCCCTGCTCGTGGTGCAGCACCACCAGCCCGTTGGCCTCGCTCATGCTGCGCAGGATGCCGGAGCCCTGCGACCCGGTGATCCGCACCTGCCATTGGCCGTCGGCCGCGCGCGTCACGATGCCGCGCTGGTACTCGGTGCGCCCGGGTTTCTTGCGCATCGCGTCGATGCTCGCGGCGCGCAGCATCGGCAACGGTTGCGCACCGGCGCCGCTCATCGCGAGCAGCGCATCGCGCACCAGCGCATAGAAGGTCACCATCACCGCGACCGGGTTGCCGGGCAGGCCGAACAGGATCGCGTTGTCGATTCTGCCGATCGCCATCGGCCGGCCCGGCCGCATCGCGATGCGCCAGAACAGCACGTCGCCGAGATCGGCCATCACCTGCTTGGTGTGGTCGGCCTCGCCGACGCTGACGCCGCCGGAGGTGATCACCGCGTCGGCGTCTCGCGCCGCGGCGCCGAATGCGGCTGCCAGCGCATCGGGCTCGTCGCGCACCACGCCCATGTCGATCAGCTCGACGCCCAGGCGCTGCAGCATGCCCCACAGCGTGTAGCGGTTGCTGTCGTAGACGCAGCCGGCGGGAAGCGCCTCGCCGATCGAGCGCAGCTCGTCGCCGGTCGAGAAGAACGCGACGCGCAGGCGCCGCAGCACCGGCACCTCGGCCCGGCCCAGCGATGCGAGCAGCCCGAGGTCGGCCGGGCGCAACACGCGGCCGGCGGCCAGCGCGACCTCGCCGATCGCCAGGTCTTCGCCGGCGAGGCGGCGGTTGTCACCGCTGCGAACGACGCAGGCCGGCACGGTGATGCGGGCGGCGTCGACCGTGACGAACTCCTGCGGCACGACCGTGTCGAGCCCGGCCGGCATCACCGCGCCGGTCATGATGCGAACGCATTGGCGCGGCGCAACGCTGCCGCTGAACTGCTGGCCGGCGAAGCCGGTGCCGGCCAACTGAAACACCGTGTCAGCGTCGGTCGAGAGTTCGCTGGCGCGCAGCGCGTAACCGTCCATCGCCGAGTTGTCGTGCGACGGCACGTCGATGCCCGAGACGATGTCGCGCGCGAGCACCCGGCCCAAGCTGGCCCGCAGCGCGAGCATCTCGACCGCCTGCACGCACGGCACGAGCCGGGCGATGAACTCCTGCGCCTGCGCCACCGGCAACGATGTCGGGTCGTAGCCGCTGACGCACGACGCGATGTCCTGCAGCGAAGGGGGCGGCGAGTCAGTCATCTCGTTGAAGCTGGCGCAATTCGTCGGTCGTGTTGGCATTCGCGAATGCCCGCGGGTCGTCGAAGAGCACTTCGACGCAGCGATGCAGGGCGGTCCATTTATCGATCTTGCGCTGGCCGCTCTGCGTGAAGCGCACCAGGCTTTCGATCAGCTCGGCGCGCATCAGGCAGAACACCGGATGCACCTGCAGCCGCTCTGGCAACGCCGCGGCTTCGCGTGTCGCCGCCATCGCGATCTCGGCG
>JANMAW010000093.1:0-2716 GCA_031360005.1 Rhizobacter sp. | reverse complement strand
AGCGCCACCCACCGATCGGCATGCGGGCGCGGGCTGCCTTCGAGTTGCGCCAGCGTCAGCAGGTCGCTGACCAACGTTCCCATGCGCTCGGCCTGCTGCGTCATCAGTACCAGCACGCGCTTGCGCTCGACCTCGGTGAGGCGCAAATTGGTCATGGTTTCGATGAAGCCTGCCAGCACCGTGAGCGGCGTTCGAATCTCGTGCGACACGTTGGCGACGAAGTCGCGGCGCATCCCGTCGGAACGCTCCAGCTCGGTGATGTCTTGCGACAGCACCAGCCTCAGACCGTCGCCGTAACTTCGCACCAGAACCGACAGCGTGCGACGGCCGCTCGGGTCCGGGATCCGGATCGCGTCGTCGAAACGACCGGCCTGCAGGTAGCCGACGAACGCCGGCGCACGCACCAGGTTCGTCACGCGCTGGCGCCGATCACGCTGCGGATTCAAACCGAAGTGATCGGCTGCGAGTGAGTTACACCATTCAATCTGGTCACCGGCGTCGAGCAGCATCACGCCATTCGGCGAAGCCTCGATCGCCGAGAGAAATTGCGTCAACCGGTCGCGCTCGCGCGCGGCCCCATCCTCGCGCTGCCGGATCGAGCGTTCGATCCGATAGCCCAGCTCGCCCCACAGCCCGGCATCGCGCGGCGCCGCGCCTTCTTGCGACCCCCGCAGCCAGGTGATCAACCGGTAGCCGTGCAGGGTGTCGCGCACGGCAATGACACCGAGGGCGCCGGTGAAGCCCAGCAACGCACCCAGCCCGGGTGCGTTGAAAGCTGGAATCAGCCATCCGATCATTGCGCCGACGATCATCGAGGCCACCGTCGCGACGATGCGCGGCAGCAACCAGGTCATCGCGCGCGAGCTCCAACCCGGCCGCGGGCGCTCACGCCGACAGCGCCCGCGCCTGCGAGGCAGGCGCGGCGGCGGGCTGCTGCGTCAACCGGTAGCCGGCGCCGCGCACGGTTTCGATCATCTGCGCGCACTGCACCGGGCTCAGCGC
Organism: Rhizobacter sp.; assembly: GCA_031360005.1. Taxonomy (GTDB): domain Bacteria; phylum Pseudomonadota; class Gammaproteobacteria; order Burkholderiales; family Burkholderiaceae_C; genus LMDS01. The sequence continues at coordinate 1,714 of JANMAW010000093.1, read as the reverse complement.
TTCGCGCAGACGCTTGACGTGCACGTCCACCGTGCGCTCCTCGATGAACACATGGTCGCCCCACACACGGTCGAGCAATTGCGCACGGCTGTGGACCCGCTCGGGGTGTGTCATGAAGAAATGCAGCAGCCGGAACTCGGTCGCACCGACCTTCACTTCCATGTCGCCACGGCTCACGCGGCGCGTCGCCGGGTCGATTTTGAGTGCGCCCACCTCGACCGCCGCATCGAGTGCCTCGGGCGCCTTGCGACGCAGCACGGCGCGGATGCGTGCCATCAGTTCGTGGGTCGAAAACGGCTTCGTCAGGTAGTCGTCGGCACCGGCGTCGAGCCCCGAAATCTTGTCGACCTCCTCGGCGCGCGCGGTCAGCATGATGATCGGCAATTCGCGCGTACGCGCCACCGAACGCCAGCGCTTGGCCAGCGCGAGGCCGGATTGGCCGGGGAGCATCCAGTCGACGATGATCAGGTCGGGCAACATGCCGTCTACCGCTGCCTGCGCCTGCTCGGCGTTGGCGGCTATCGTGACTTCGAACCCCGCATGTCGCAGGTTGATGGAAATCAGCTCCGCGATCGCGGATTCGTCTTCGACCACCAGAATCCAGCTCATGCCCGCCTCCCGAAACAAGTGTGCCTCACCGCACCAGGGTCTCGACGGTATCGATCGGGTTGTGTCGCACGTCGGTGCCCTTGACGACGTAGATGATCTGCTCTGCCAGGTTCTTCGCATGGTCGCCGACGCGTTCGATCGCCTTGGCGACGAACACCAGGTCGATGCTGGACGAGATGGTGCGCGGGTCTTCCATCATGAAGGTGATCAGCTTGCGCATCAGGCCTTCGAACTCCTGGTCGATCAGGTCGTCCTGTTTCAGCACCTCGATGGCCTTGTCGACATCGAGACGCGCGAAGGCGTCGAGCGCCTTGCGCAGCTGCGCGACCGCGAGTTCCGATTCGTACACCAGGTCTTTCACCGGCAGGCGCAGGCGGCTCGAGACGCCGGAGTTGACCAGGCGCTGCACCGTGCGCGCGATGCGCGCCGCTTCGTCGCCGACACGCTCGAGGTTGCCGATCGTCTTCGAGATCGCGATCAGCAGCCGCAGGTCGCGCGCGGTCGGCTGGCGCCGCGCGATGATGGTCGAAAGATCGCGGTCGATCTCGACCTCGGTCTGGTTGACGCGTTCTTCGGTCTTCAGAACCTCCGAGGCAATCTCGGCGCTGAAGTGGGTCAGCGCGTAGACCGCTCGTGCGACCTGTGATTCGACCATGCCGCCCATCTCGAGAACGCGGGTCGAAATGCCGCTGAGTTCGGCGTCGAACTGGGTGGAAAGGTGTTTGTCGGTCATGTCAGATTCCTGTGTTGCACTCGTGGCCCCGCGCAGAGCTCGGGTCGTTCGGCTGTCTACTCCCGCACTGCGGACGCGGAGCCCCGGCCTTCACCCAAACCGACCGGTGATGTAGTCCTCGGTGTCCTTCTTCTTCGGCTTCATGAAGACATCCGAGGTTGGCCCGAACTCGATCAGGTCGCCGAGGTACATGTACGCGGTGTAGTCGGAGCTGCGCGCCGCCTGCTGCATGTTGTGCGTGACGATCACGACCGTGTAGTCGGTCTTGAGTTCGTGGATCAGCTCTTCGATCTTGCCGGTCGAGATCGGGTCGAGCGCCGAGCACGGCTCGTCGAGCAGCAGCACCTCGGGCTTGATCGCGATGCCGCGCGC
>JANMAW010000085.1:0-14463 GCA_031360005.1 Rhizobacter sp. | reverse complement strand
ACGCGCGCGCCAGTGGCGCTGGGAAGTCAACCTGATCGGCAGCAAGCAGATCAACGCCTTTTGCCTGCCGGGCGGCAAGATCGCGTTCTATTACGGCATCCTCGACCAGTTGAAGCTGACCGACGATGAGGTCGCGATGGTAATGGGTCACGAGATGACGCATGCGCTGCGCGAGCATGCGCGTGAGCGCATGGGCAAGACGATGGCGACGCGCGGTGCGATCGAGATCGGTGCGGCGATCTTCGGTCTGGGGAACGGCGGCCGCTTCTTTGCCGACATGGGCGGCCAGCTGCTGACGCTCAAGTTCGGCCGCGACGACGAGTCGGAAGCCGACCTCGTCGGCATGGAGCTGGCCGCGCGCGCCGGCTACGACCCGCACGCCGGCGTGACGTTGTGGAAGAAGATGGCGGCCGCGAACAAGGGCGCGCCGCCGCAATGGATCTCGACCCACCCGTCCGGGCCATCGCGCATCCGCGACATCGAGGTGAACCTGCCGAAGGTCGATCCGCTGTACGCGCGCGCGGCACGGCCGGCGCAGCGCTTCGGGCCGCCGCAGACGACAACGCGCTGAGTGCGCAACGCGCAACGCATCGCAACCGGCGAGGCCAGGACGCCGATCGCACGGCCCGATCACGGCTACCGGCCGGAGGTCGCCGGAACCAACGAAGGATCTGGCGGCGTCGACGCGCCTCCTACATCATGAGGATGACTGCGCGGCGCAGACGAGGGATACTGATTCCAGGTGCCGAGCCCCGTGACGTTCCGGCGGGTGCGCCGTGCATCGAGCCGTAGAGGCGGCGTCGGCGGGTCACGCGCCGCCGCGCCGGAAAGTGAGCCCCGTGCGGGGCACCGGGAAGGCGACCCCGCATTTGCCCATCGCCGCCGCAAAGGAGTGAGAAAAATGCCTTGCATGGTCATCGTCATTGGCTACCTCCCGCGTCGTGATCCCGAGCTGACTCAAGACCAAGTGACGGCCACGTCGCCGCAGGGACAGTTGGTGGCCGGTTGCCCTGCCTGCTCGGGCAGCGGGCTGGTGGGCTTCAATGGTCCGGCAGCGGCCGAAACGATCCTCCAGCAGCCGCCCGGGACATCGGAGATGTATGTCCTGTCGTTCGACGGAGTCGACGACAAGGATGCCTTGTCCAACGCCCGCGCGTGGATCGGCGCCGAGCGTGCATGGCTGAACCGGGCCGGCAAGTTGATCCGCACTTTCACGTACTGACCCGCGGACGCTGCCGGCTCACCCGGAACGGCGGCGTCGGTGGTTCACCCGGAGCGACTCGTGGACCGCGTCCAAACCTCGGGGGCCGCAACGTCGCGTTTTCGGGCCGCCGGGGTCCGGTCGGTCGCTTGTCTGGCGATCGCAATGATCCAGTGGGCGGCGCAGGCGCATGCCGGGGCCGACCTCCTCGTGGTGACCGCGCCCGACGTACCCATCGTTCGCCAGGTCGTCGAGACCCTGACTGCCCGGTCCGCCGATTCGATCGGTGCGAATCGTCCGAAGCTTTCGATCGACGTGCGGACCCTCGCGCGCGGCCAGAGTTCTGCTGATCTGGCGCAACAGCTGAAGCCGCTCCTGCCCAACTACCGCGCGGTGTTCGCAACCAGCATGGCCCTGGCACGCGCCGTGCAAACCGAAAATGACGCGATACCGATCGTCTTCCTCGGTCAGGCCGACCCGGTGCAGATGTGCCTTGCGGAGACGATGCAGCGTCCCGGTCGCAGCGCGACGGGCTACATGGACTATCTCCCCGACGACGACCTCAAGATGATGGAGGCGTTGGTCGATGGGTTTCCGAATCTGCGAACCATCTACATGCTGGTCGCGGGCTCCAGCTACTATGTCCCGGACTGCGGCCCGAACGGCCGCAACCCGAAGCCACCCCGGCCGCCGTGCCGGCCCGGGTTGCGCGAGTTCGACCAGAGCCTCGAATGGCTGCAGCAAACCCCGGCCGTGCTGCAGCACGCCAGGCGGCTGGGCGTTCAGGTGAAGTTCATGGTGCTTTGCACCGCGGCGGACTTCAGCGGACTGACCACGCTGGAGCCCGGGCGCGACGATATCGGCTTCGTCTTCGCATTGCAGGGCCTGTACTGGAACAACGCCAAGGCGTTGATCGCGCAGGTTGCTCTGGCCCGGCGCCCTGCCATCTACGGCCGTGGCAAGTTCGCGAAGCTCGGCGGCGTGATGGCGCTCGAGCCCATTCTCGACGCAAGCGACGACCGGGTCGTCGTCGACATGCTGCTTCGCGTCCTCGATGGCCGCTCGCCCGCGACGATGCCGATCCAGGTTCCGCGCGGGTTCAGGCTCACCATCAATGCGAGGGCAGCGGCCGCGCAGGGCCTTCAGCCTTCGTTGAAACTGCTGCGCCGGGCCGACGAGGTGATCCTGGAGGACGCGCGATGAATGCTTCCGGCGCCCCTGCCACCGATGGAGCGGCGCGGCACTCGCGGCTGTGGCGCAAGCATGCGCTGGTCATTTCGTTGCTCGTGACACTGTCGGTCGTGGCGTTCGGGCTCAGTGAGATGGTCGTGTCGTACGGTGACGCGCGCACCCAGATCAGCCGGCTTCAGCAGTCGCAGGCGCGGGAGGTGGCGCAGGCGCTGCGCGCGTCGCTCGGCAATGTCGAGCGACACGTCGAGGCCGTGACCATCCTGCCGTGGAGTGTCGGCGGCTGGCTGACGCTCGATACGCGGCGCGAAGAGTACGCCCGGCTGCTGCGCCTCGTTCCTGCGGTCGAGAGCGTCGCCTTTCACGACGCGTCGGGCCGTGAACTCGTGATGGTGTCGCGCCGCGTCGCCGACCGGTGGTCGACCGATGTTGCCGCGGCCCCGGCAACGGCGCCGGCTTTCGCGGGCCGGCCCGGGGCAAGCTGTGCGTACGGAAGCGTCGAGTATCTCGACGACTACGATCCCTATCTGGTGCTCGACATGTCGTACCCCGAGTCGGCCCGCCTCGGACGAACCCGGGTGCGCCTGGCGCTGCGTGCCCTGGCACGCGAGTTGGCGGAGCCGCTGTCGCTGGAGGGTGCCGAGGTCTACGTGGTCGATGCGGCGGGCACGGTGGTGCTCCACCGGGATCCGTCGGTCATGCTCGAGCGCCGCAAGCTCGCGATCGCGGGCGCAGCTACCGCGGCCCTTGCGGGGACGAGCGAATGGACGGCGAGCGTCGGCCTGCGAGGCGGCGATGTTCTCAGGTCGGTCGAGCCGTTGACCCAACTGAACTGGCGCGTCGTGGTGGAACAGCCGCTCGACCAAGCGATGAAGCCGGTGTGGGCGACGCTTGCGCGAACCGCGGCGTTCATGGTCGTGGGATTGGCGCTCGCGGCGCTGGCGGCCGTGTATCTGGCGGGGCGCCTGACACGCCCCATCCGTCGGCTTCACCAGGGCGTGCAGAGCATTCGCGCCGGAAGTCTCGGGACACGCGTCAGCATCGATACCGACGACGAGCTGCAGTCGCTCGCGGAGCGGTTCAACGCGATGGCCGACAGCGTCCAGGAGTCGCATGCGACCCTCGAGACCCGGGTCGCCGACAAGACCCGCGATCTCGAGCTCGCGAACCGCCACAAGTCCGAGTTCCTGGCAAACATGTCGCACGAGTTGCGCACACCATTGAACGCCATCATCGGCTTCTCGGAGGTGCTGGCGGATCAGATGTTCGGCGAACTCAACGCCAAGCAGATGGAGTACGCGCGCGACATCCATGGCTCCGGGCATCACCTGCTGACGCTGATCAACGACATTCTCGACCTGTCGAAGATCGAAGCCGGGCGGCTGGAGCTGGCCGTCGCCGAATTCGACGTCGGCGCGGCCATCGCGAACGCCGCGACGCTGCTGCGCGAGCGCTGCCAGCGCCAAGGTGTGACGCTGGGCATCGACGTCGGTGCCGGGGTCAGGACCTGGGTCACCGACCCGCGGCGCTTCAAGCAGATTCTGGTGAACCTGCTCTCCAACGCCGTCAAGTTCACGCCGGCCGGCGGGTCGGTCACGGTGCGCGCGCGAATCGAAGGCGAGCGGCTTGTCGTCGCCGTCTCCGACACCGGCATCGGCATCGCCGCTGCCGACATGCCGGTCATCTTCGAGCCGTTTCGCCAGGTCGGTGCAGACGGCAGAAGCAAGGCCGAGGGCACGGGACTCGGCCTGTCGCTGGTGCGCTCGCTGATCGAGATCCAGCACGGCACGCTCGACGTGCGCAGCCGACCGGGCGAGGGATCCACGTTCGAGTTCCGGTTGCCGAGAGCGTCGCAATGAGTCTGCACATCCTCGTGGTCGACGACGACGAAAAGAGCCAGCGCCTGGCGAGCGACGTGCTGACGCACCGCGGCTACGTTGTCACGCGTGCCAGCCGCGGCGAGGAGGCGCTCGCGTTGGCGCAGGACCGGGTCTACGACCTCGCGCTGCTCGACATCCAGCTGCCGGGCATCAGCGGTGTCGAAACCTTCAAGGCCCTGCGCGCGCTGCCCGGGTGGGACAACGTGCCGGTGATCGCGATGACGGCGTCGGTGATGCCCGACGAGCGCAGCAGCCTGATGCTGGAAGGTTTCGACGGCTTCGTGCCGAAGCCGATCGCCATCAAGGAGCTGGTGCAGCTGGTGGCCGCGGTGTTGGCCGCCGCGCGGGGCTGACCGTGGACAGCACGCCGCGCTCTGCCTGCGACGCGACACCCGCGGTGTCCCCGGACGGCAGCGGCTCGCGTCGCGGGCCGGCGTGCGTTCTCATCGTCGACGATGTCGAGCAGAACGTGCGCTTGCTGTCCGATCTGCTGTCGGTGAAGTGCGGCTACCGAACCGAACATGCGTTCAGCGGCGAGGCTGCACTGGCGCAGGCCGAGCGGCTGCAACCCGACCTGATCCTGCTCGATGTCGTGATGCCAGGCATGGACGGCTTCGAGGTCTGCCGCCGCCTGCGCAGCCGGTCGGCCTTCGAGGCCACGCCGATCGTGCTCGTCACTTCGCTGGATCCGATGCAAGAGCGCATCAACGGCCTGGAGGCGGGTGCTGACGACTTCCTGAGCAAGCCGCTGGTGCAGGCCGAGCTGTTCGCGCGGGTGCGCTCGCTGTTGCGTGTCAAGTCGCTCTACGACCAGGTGACGAGCCAGCGCAACGAGCTGGCGCAATGGTCGCTGACGCTGGAGCAGCGCGTCCGGGACAAGCTCGACGAGATCGAGCGCCTGGCGCGGCTCAAGCGCTTTTTTTCGCCCCGCTTGGCCGCGAAGCTGCTCGGCGACGGCCGCGACGACCTGCTGCAGAGCCGTCGCCGGGAGGTCTCGGTGCTGTTTGCCGATCTGCGCGGCTTCACCGCGTTCGCCGACACCGAGCCGGCCGACACGGTGATGGGTGTGCTGCGCGAGTTCCACACCGCGATGGGCGAGCTGATCTTTCGCTTCGACGGTACGCTCGAGCGCTTTACCGGCGACGGCATGATGGTGTTCTTCAACGATCCCGACCCGACTCCCGAGCACGCGCTGCATGCGGTGAAGCTGGGGCTGGCGATGTGCGACGCGGCGGCCGGGCTCGAGCCGTGCTGGGCGGCGCGGCACGGCCCCAGAGGCGTGGGCATCGGCATCGCCAAGGGCATTGCCACCGTCGGGGCCATCGGCTTCGAGAGCCGGCTCGACTACGCCGCGATCGGCACCGTCACCAACCTCGCGACACGGTTGTGCGCCGAGGCGCAAGCCGGCGAAGTGCTGGTATCGCGCGAGATCTGGGCCGACGTCGAGGGCAGGGGTTACGCCGCGCAGGCGAACGACCTCGTGCTCAAGGGGTTTGCGCAGCCGGTGCGCTGCTATCGGATGGGCTCGCGCCCGTGAGCGGCCGACCTCGTGGCGGTGTCGGCTCTGCGAAGCCTACCAATCGGCCGGAAGTGGCCGCTGAATCGCGAGCGTCTTGCCAACCGAAACCACGTAGCCGCCGCGTTCCAGGTCCTTCATCAGCTTGCTGATCATTTCGCGCGAGGCGCCGACGCGGCCGGCAAGATCCTGGTGCGTCGGGCGCGGCACGATCACGCGCTGGCCCTGCGCATCTTCGGTGGCCAGGCCGTTCAGCACCTTGACGAGCCGCGGATAGACATCCAGCAGCGCCATGCCGCGGACGTTGTCGGTCAGGACGCGGACGCGCCGAATCATGCGTTCCAGCAGTTCGAAAGCAAAGTCCGGGCGGGCGACGATGTACTCGCGCAGCGTGTGCCGTGTGACCACGGCGCAGCGCGTCGCCTCGAGCGTGATCACCGAGGCCGAGCGGGGGCCGCCATCCAGGCTCATCTCGCCCAGATACTCGCCCGGGCCGTAGGTGCCGTAGGTGATCTCGCGCTCGCGATGGTCGGTCGAGAATGCCTTGACGCGGCCGCTGAGCACGATGTACAGAGCGTCACCGCGGTCGCCTTCCTGAATCAGCAGCGTGCCCGTTCGGTAGTGGCGCGTTTCGCCGCGCAACGCCAGCCCGCGCAACAGCTCACTCATGGCGGCGGTCGTGGCGAGTCGGTCGAGCGGTGCATCCATCGTCGGCGAGCGGGAGCTTCGGCGCGGGCGCAATGGCCCACTGACACAAAAACTCTAGCACGCGGACCGCCGGCTGCGACCGGCGTCGCCGTCAATGGGTCGGTGCGGCCTTCAGCGCCGGCGTGATCGGCGGCAGCGCTGCGACCCGGTTGACGAGGTCGCGAATGCTGGCGGTTTCGGTCTTGATCCGAATGCTGCCGATCTGGCTGCGGACGGTCGAGATCTGCACCCCTGCCTGGTTCGCGATTTCCTTCGGCCGAAGCCCGCCGCACAGGCCGTGCAGCACGGTGGATTCGGCGGCGGTGAGCCGCTGCGTGCGGGCGAAGAAGGCAACCGTCAGGGTTTCGTTGGCGGGCTGCTTGCCCAGTACCAGCATCACCAGCAGCTCGCTCGCGTCGCCGGTGCATGCACCGTCATCGTCCGCCGGAATCGGCAGCACCGCAACCGAGGTGCCGGCCGATTGCAGCGTGAGCAGCCGCCGCAAGCCGCGCCCCGCGTCGCTGAGCGCGGCGCGCAGCAGCGTCTGCTCAGCATCCTTCGCCGCATAGACCTTGCCGTCCCCCAGCCGCAGCGCCGCAGTGCCGGTCAACGAACGCAGCGCGAGCTGGTTCGCGTAACGAAGGCAGCCGGTCGGCGTCACCAAGAGCAGCCCGTAGTCGATTTCGTCAAGCATGCGCAACATCACGCTGCCCATGACGCCCGCGTTGCTCAAGCCGCCGACGCATGCGCGGTGGAGCTGTTCGAACGGCACGCGCGCCGGGCCGGAGTGGGTATGTTCTGGCGTGTTCAAGTTGTTTCCCCTGTCGACGTTCCGCGACTCGGAACTGGCAGAAGCTTAAAAATAGCGGGCGGACGGCATCGGGTAATCTGCCCCTTCGGCGTGTGAAATATTCACGTCGACCTTTAAGGCGGTGCGCGGTTCGGCATGGCACGTCGCCGTACGGCGACGTTGGCGTCGAGCGGGTCTCCTAGCCCAGCACGCGTAGCAACCACCGGTTCATGTCCGCGATCTCCGGCGCGCAAACCGAGTGCGGCATCGGATACGCATGCCACTCGACCGGGTAGCCGAGCGCGATCAGTGCGTCGCGCGACGCGGTGGCGCGCGCGAACGCGATCACCGGGTCGGTGGTGCCATGGGCTTGAAATATCGGCACCCCGGCGTTGGCGGCGCTGCGTTCGCCGGCGGTCAGAGCGGCCAGCGGCAGGTAGCCGGACATGCCGAGCAGCCCGGCCAGGCGCTCGCGGTGCCGCAGGCCGGCCATGAAGACCATCGCGCAGCCTTGCGAAAAGCCGGCGAGCACGATGCGGTTCGCGGCGATTCCGCGCGCGCGTTCGTTGGCGATCAGCGCTTCGACGAAGGCCTGCGATTCGCGCAGCCCGGCCTCGTCTTCGCGCCGCGCCAGATCGGTGCCGAGAATGTCGTACCAGGCGCGCATCACGTAGCCGCCGTTGATCGTGACCGGTCGCATCGGCCCGTGCGGGAAGACGAACCGCACCGGCCCGACACTCGACAGATCAAGCTGCTCCGCGATCGGCACGAAGTCGTTGCCATCGGCACCGAGGCCGTGCAGCACGATGATGCTGGCCGTCGGGTTCGGAGCGGTCTCGGTCTCTATCACTTCGAGTGACATGGCAGTTCCTGTTTGACGTGTGGCGTTCAGAGCGTGAAGTCGTAGTCGATCATCAGCGGCGCGTGGTCGCTGAAACGCTGTTCCAGGTAGATGTGCTCGGTCTTCGCCTTCAGCGCGGTGGCCGGTGTCGCGAGGTGGTAGTCGAGGCGCCAGCCGACGTTGTTGGCCCTGGCCTGGCCGCGGTTGCTCCACCATGTGTATTGCTCGGGGTGGGGGTTCAGCGTGCGAAACACATCGACCAGCCCGATATCGTCGAGCAGGCCCGTCATCCAGGCGCGTTCTTCCGGCAGGAAACCGCTGTTCTTCTGGTTGCCCTTCCAGTTCTTCAGGTCGATTTCCTTATGGGCGATGTTGATGTCGCCCACCAGGATCAGCTCCCGCTGCGCGGTGAGCGCCTTCAGGTGCGGCGCCATCAGCGCCAGGAAGCGGAACTTCGCCTGCTGGCGCAACTCGCCGCTCGATCCGCTCGGGAAATAGCAGCTGACGATGCTGAGCTTGCGGCGCGCGTTGTCGAAGCGCGCCTCGATGTAGCGCCCCTCGGCATCGAACTCGGCGTCACCGATGCCCAGCACGATCGCGCTCGGCTTCTTGCGGGTGTACATGCCGACGCCCGAGTAGCCTTTCCTGTCGGCGTAGTGGAAATGACCATGCATGCCCGCCACCGTGTCGAAGCGGCCGACCACCGTGTCGGCCTGGGCCCTGACCTCCTGCACGCCCATACAATCGGCGGCCACGCCTTCCGCCCACGCCTCGAAACCCTTGGTGGAGGCCGAGCGGATGCCGTTCAGATTCAACGAAACCAGACGGAACACGACAGGACTTTCCGATGAGCCCGAACGCGGACAACGAGCCCATTGCGCGCGAATTCGTGAAATTCGCGGTCGATGCCGGCGTGCTGCGTTTCGGTGAGTTCAAGACCAAGGCCGGGCGGCTGTCGCCGTACTTCTTCAACTCGGCCCTGTTCGACGACGGCGCCAAACTGGCGCGACTCGCGGAATTCTATGCGCGCCGACTGATCGCGTCGGGCTGCAGGTTCGACATGCTGTTCGGCCCGGCGTACAAGGGCATCACCCTCGCCGCCGCCAGCGCGGTCGAGCTGGCGCGGCTCGGTCACAACGTGCCGTTCGCGTTCAACCGCAAGGAGCCGAAAGTTCACGGTGAAGGTGGCACGCTGGTCGGCGCAGCGATGCGCGGGCGTGTCGTCATCGTCGACGATGTGATCACCGACGGTGCCTCGAAACGCGAGTCGGTCGAGCTGATCCGGGCGGCGGGCGGTGAGCCGGCAGCGGTGCTGATCGCGCTCGACCGGATGGAGCGTGGCGGGCCGGATGACAACCTGTCGGCGCATTCGGCCGTTGAAGACTTCGAGCGTGCCTACAGCTTGCCGGTGATCGCAATTGCGACGCTGACCGACTTGCTGCACTATCTGCAGGCGAATGCCGACGGGGCGCTGGGCGCCCACTTCGGGCGCGTCAGCGCGTACCGTGAACAATACGGAGTCTGAATGAGGATGAGCGGCCTGGTGGGGATTCGGTTGACCGGTTCACCGAGGCGGCTTGGCGCGCACGGCTGCACGATGTTCCTTGCGTTGTGCGTGAATTCGTTCGCACATGGCCAGGGCGCCGCGCAGATCTACAGTTGCGTCGACTCCTCGGGCAAGAGGCTCACGTCGGACCGGCCGATCGCCGCGTGCAGCGCGCGCGAGCAGCGTGTGCTCAACGTCGACGGGTCGGTCAAGCGCATGGTGCCACCGACGCTCACGGTCGACGAACGCAGCGAGTTCGACGCCCGCGAGCGCGACGCGGCGGCCGAGCGCGCCCGCAGGCACGAAGCAATCCGGCAGGACCGTAGTCTGGTGATGCGCTTCCCGAACGAATCGGCGCACCGCAAGTCGCGCGAGGCGGCCCTTGATGACATGCGCAAGTCGGTGCACCGGCTGGAAGCGCGCCTGGCGGCGCTGGCCAGCGAGCGCAAGCCGTTGAAGGATGAAGCCGAGTTCTATGTCGGCAAGCCCTTGCCGGCCAAGCTCAAGGCGCAGTTCGAAGCCAACGACGTCTCCGCGGAGGCGCAGCGCGCGCTGATGCTGAACCAGCAACTCGAAATGGCACGCATCGAAAAGCTCTACGACGCGGAGCTCGAACGCCTCAAGAGGCTGTGGGCCGGGGAGCCGCCCGGTTCTCTGGGAATGCTCGCGAATGCGGCCGCGTCGTCGCCGCCGCGCAAGTAGCGCGGCAGCCATCCAACCGCACAGGGGCATCGCTCTGGCCGGCGCGAACGCCCGCGCCGGCCGCAAGACCCACGTGTCGCCCTGTCGCGCGCAGCCTCGCGGCTTCACCCGCCGAGCTTCTTCTTCAGCAGCTCGTTGACCTGCGCCGGATTGGCCTTGCCCTTGCTCGCTTTCATCGCCTGACCGACAAGCGCGTTGAAGGCCTTTTCCTTGCCGGCGCGGTACTCCTCGACCGACTTTGCGTTGGCCGTGAGCACCGCGTCGATGATGCGTTCGAGTTCGGCGCCGTCGCTCAGCTGCTCGAGGCCGAGACGCTTGATCTCATCGAAGATGCGTTCGGGCTCGTCGGTGTCGCTCATCCGCTCCGGGCCGAGATCCTTGATCGCTCTGTCGACGTAGGTCCCAGGTAGCGCTCCCTGTCCAAACTCGCCTCCGGCCCATAGCACGTCGAGCAGCTGCTTTGCACCGCTGTTCGAGATCGTGCCGTCGGCGATTTTCACGACTATTGCGGCCAGGGCCGGCGCACTCACCGGGCTAGCGGCGATCGTCAGGTCCTGCGCATTCAGGCGACGCGAGAGTTCGCCCATCAGCCAGTTCGCGACCAACTTGGGCCGGCCGCTGGCCTTGGCCGCGGTCTCGAAGAACGCGGCGAAATCCTTGCTTTGCGTCATTGCCGCAGCGTCGTACGCGGCCAGGCCGTAGTCGTGCTGGAACCGGACGGCGGTCACGTGCGGCAACTCCGGCATCTGCGCGCGCACCTGCTCGATCCACTCCGGCGTGATCGCCAGCGGCGGCAGATCCGGGTCGGGAAAGTAACGGTCGTCGTGCGCGTCTTCCTTGCTGCGCATCGCACGCGTCTCGCCGGTTTCGGCATCGAACAGCACGGTGGCCTGCCGCACGGCGCCGCCGTCTTCGAGCAGGTCGATCTGCCAGTGCACTTCGTAGTCGATGGCCTGCTGCATGAACTTGAAGCTGTTCAGGTTCTTGATCTCGCGCCGCGTGCCGAACGGCGCGCCGGGCCGGCGCACCGACACGTTGGCGTCGCAGCGAAACGATCCTTCCTGCATGTTGCCGTCGCAGATGCCGATCCAGGTGACGAGTCGGTGCAGCGTCTTCGCATACTCCACGGCCTCGCGGCTGCTGCGCATGTCGGGCTCGGTGACGATCTCGAGCAGCGGCGTGCCGGCGCGGTTCAGGTCGATGCCGCTGCGGCCCTGATAGTCCTCGTGCAGCGATTTGCCCGCGTCTTCCTCGAGGTGCGCACGGGTCAGGTTGACCTTGTGCTGCACCCGCTCTCCGCGTGCACCTTCGACGAAGAATTCGACGCTGCCACCCTGCACCACCGGCGTCTCGTATTGGCTGATCTGGTAGCCCTTCGGCAGGTCGGGGTAGAAGTAGTTCTTGCGCGCGAAAATCGACAGCGGCGCCACCTTGGCGCCGACCGCCAGGCCGAAGCGGATCGCGCGTTCGACTGCGCCGCGGTTCAGCACCGGCAGCGTGCCGGGCAGCGCCAGATCGACCGGCGAGGCCTGCGTGTTTGCACTCGCCCCGAAGCGTGTCGAAGAGCCGCTGAAGATCTTGCTCTGCGTCGATAGCTGCGCGTGCGTCTCGATGCCGATCACGACCTCGAAGCCGCGGATCAATGCGGGGGTGCTCATGCGGATCAGTACCCGGCCGGCGCGCGGATGTGCCAGTCGGTGACATCCTCCTGCTGGAAGGCGTGCGCCGCGTGCAGAAGCATGCCTTCCTGGAAGTAGTTGCCGATCAGTTGCAAGCCCACCGGCATGCCACCCTCGCCGAAACCCGCCGGCAGGCTCATGCCGGGCAGGCCGGCAAGGCTCGCGGGCAGCGTGAAGATGTCGGCGAGGTAGTTCGCGACCGGGTCGTCGCTCTTGGCGCCGAGCTTCCATGCGACCGTCGGCGCGACCGGGCCGGCGATCACGTCGCACTGCGCGAAGCTGGCCTGGAAATCGTCGGCAATCATGCGGCGCAGCTTCTGTGCCTGCAGGTAGTAGGCGTCGTAATAGCCGTGCGAGAGCACGTAGGTTCCGATGACGATGCGGCGCTTGACCTCGTCGCCGAAGCCTTCGCTGCGGCTGCGGCTGTACATGTCTTCGAGGTCGCCGTAACTGCTGGCGCGGTGACCGTAGCGAACGCCGTCGAAGCGGCTCAGGTTCGACGAAGCCTCGGCGGGCGCGATGATGTAGTAGACCGGGATCGACAGCTCGGTGCGTGGAAGGCTGACCTCGAGGATGTCTGCGCCGAGTTGCCTGAACACGTCCAGTGCCTTCCGGATCGGCACGGCTACATCGGTATGCAGGCCGTCCGAGCTTGCCTGGTCGCGCTCGATTCCGGCATATCGAATCCACTCCTTCGGCACGCCGATGCGCAGGCCCTTCAGCGGCTGCGCGGCGGTGGCGCCGGCGCGCGCGCCGAGCATCGCGGCATGGAAGTCTTGCGGCCCGCGCTGCGCGCTGGTCGAATCGCGCTCGTCGAAGCCGCTCATCGCGCCGAGCAGCAACGCGCAGTCCTCGGCGCTGCGCGCCAGCGGGCCGGCCTGGTCGAGGCTGGATGCGAACGCGATCATGCCGTAGCGCGAGCAAACGCCGTAGGTCGGCTTGATGCCGGTGAGGCCGCAAAAGCTCGCCGGCTGGCGGATCGACCCGCCGGTGTCGGTGCCCGTCGCCGCGGGCATCAGCCGCGCGGCGACCGCGGCGGCGGAACCGCCCGATGAGCCGCCCGGCACGCGTCGCGTGTCCCACGGGTTGGTCACCGGTCGGTACGCCGAATTCTCGTTGCTCGAACCCATCGCGAACTCGTCGCAGTTGAGCTTGCCGAGCGTGACCATGCCGGCGCCGGGCCCGCGTCCCGGCTCGCCGGCCCCGAGGCGGGCCACCACGGTCGCATCGAACGGGCTTCGGTAGCCTGCCAGCATCTTCGAGCCGGCGGTGGTGGGCAGATCGCGAGTCACGAAGATGTCTTTGTGCGCGAGCGGCACGCCGAGCAGGGCGCCGCTCTCACCGGCCGCGCGGCGCCGATCGGCAGCGTGCGCCTGGGCCAGCGCCAGTTCGCGGTCACTGCACAGCATCGCGCCGAGTTGTTGATGATCGGCAACGCGTGCGAGCAAATGTTTCGTCGCTTCGACGCTGGAAACCTGCTTGCGCGCCATCGCGCGGCCCAGTTCGGCCACGCCCATCTCGTGCAGCGCCTTCATGAACCGATGACCTTCGGCACGAGGAACAGGCCGTCTTCGACCGCCGGTGCGCTGCGCTGATTGACATCGCGCTGGTCGGTCTCGGTGACCACGTCGTCGCGCAGCCGCAGCACGACCTCCTGTACCGCGGAAAGCGGGGTGTACAGCGGCTCGACGCCGGTCGTGTCGACCTTGCCCATCTGCTCGACGATGCGAAAAAATCCGTTCAGTTGCGCCAGCATCGCCGCCTGCTCGGGGCCTTGCAGTTCGAGCCGTGCCAGCTGGGCGATGCGCTTCACGTCGTCGGGGGTCAGGGCCATGTGGAAAGCGTCGCGATCTTGCAGTCCGAGTGAGGTGCGGCTGGTCGAAAGCCGCGGGGCTTGCGGTATTATCCCCGGTTATCCACAAGCCCTTCGGGTCTGCGCGAATCATCGATGCGCCGATGATTTGCCCGGCGTTCGCAGGGCTTGCGTCCCTGAGCCGCCCGTCTGCGCAAGCCGACGGCCGGCGCCCCACAACGCTCGCCCACGCACGGAACCGAATCGACCCGCAGCGCTGCGACCGCTTCATTGCCCGCAGGCTGAGTGACGATCCCGCCCCACACATCATGTTCGGATCCTTTCGCCGCTACTTCTCGACCGATCTGGCCATCGATCTCGGCACCGCCAACACGCTGATCTATGTGCGTGGCAAGGGCATCGTGCTCGACGAGCCGTCGGTCGTCGCCATCCGCCACGAAGGCGGCCCCAACGGCAAGAAGACCATCCAGGCGGTCGGTGCCGAGGCCAAGGCCATGCTCGGCAAGGTGCCGGGCAACATCGAGGCGATCCGCCCGATGAAGGACGGCGTGATCGCCGACTTCACCGTCACCGAGCAGATGCTCAAGCAGTTCATCAAGATGGTCCATCCGCGCTCGGTC